>DASTSH010000236.1:0-10796 GCA_035760785.1 Gemmatimonadaceae bacterium
GTCCTCGGGGAAGCGCTCGGCCACCTGCCGCCAGCGCGCCACGCGCTCGCGGAGCTCCGGCTCCGTGAGCGCCCACAGATGCCACCCGCCGCGATTGCGCGAATCGGCGGCGATGGCGCGCGAGGCGAGATCCCCCACCGCCTCGGCGCCGCGCCCGGTGAGCCAGTAGGCATTGGCCAGGATCACGAGCGCCCGGGCGTCGTCCGGGCGCTCGGCCACCACCCGCTCGTAGACGGGGCCGGCCACCTCGGGGATGTCACGGTAGGGCTCCACGGCCGCGATGAGGGCGTCCAGGTCGGCCGCGGCGGATACTTCCAGGAGACGATCGAGCAGGGCCGCGAAGTTGTTGCTCTCGCGGTATTCCTCCACCGCGCCGGCGATTTCGGCGGCGGGGTCGATTGGAGACGAGATCATGATTAGATTAAGATATCGCGTGGCCAGAGGTGGCGTCACCCCGTGACAGAGCCTTTCCCGAGGTCGTCTTCCATGGACGAGGCCCCCCCGCAGACAGAGCTGCAGAGACTCACCGCGGTCGTGCAGCACCAGCTCAACAACCCACTTGCCGCGCTCCTCGCCGAAGCGCAGCTTCTCGGAATGGAGCCCGCGCTCGATGCATCGCAGCGCGCCGCGGTGGAGCGAATCGTCGAGCTGGTGCGGCGGGTGATCGGGACGGTGCGCAACCTGGATACGGTGGTCGAGGCGAAGCTGTCCGGCCAGTGAGGTGAGCCGGGACGCGCCGGCGGATCGAGAGCTCCCGGGGGCGAGGCCGGCCCTGTGATCCGGCGCGCGGCCTGAAGGTTGCGCATTGAACTACGCAAGGTGATAATCGTGGTGGCCGCCGGAACGGATCCGCGGCCGCTACATCGCGTGGCAGAGCCCGCGCGGCGTCGTGCTCCAGCCGGCCTCTTCGTCGAGTGCCGCGGCCGCGACGTAAACCGGACGCTTGGTGAAGCGCGAGGATCTTCGCGACGTCCGGGTCGAACCGTCCAGTGTGCGGCGCGCAGAAGCGCGCATCGGACCGGGGGCCGAATCGGGGCTCGCCAACGTTATCCGTGCTCCATACAGCCATCGGGACGACTGCGCTGCCCGCCTGAGGCGGCGGCCCACTCCATGAGAATCGCGGCAACGGCGTGCCGGGTACTCCTCGGCTGAGGAGCGTCCCCCCGCGTCAAGCATTCACCCCATGACATCCATCGCTGCATGAACGATCGTCGACGTCCAACCCGGCGCGGCCGCGGCCCGCGTCCGCAGAATCGCGCGCCGCTCGAAGCACCCGTCGAGCCGAGCCCCTATCGTGATGACGCACCCGCGTCCACCGGCGGCGAGGTGACGACACCCACCGGGGGGACCGGCGGCGAGATCCCCGCGAACGGCTCGGGTGGACCGGCCGGCCAGCAGCCCGGACGCGACGGACGCTTCAACGGGCGTCGCGGGCGCCGAGGGCGCGGGCGCGGCGGCCCACGCCCGGAGCACCAGAGCGCGCCACCGGTGGCCGTGGTGGCCGACGGAACCACCGAGGGATGGTTCGACGCCGCGCGCGATGGCGGCTTCATTCGCCGCGCCACCGACAGCTATCTCCCCATGCCCGGCGATGCGTTCGTCCCGCCGCACCTCGTGCGGCAGTTCGCGCTCCGCCGCGGCGACCTGGTGGAGGCGACGGTGGGTCACGATCACCGCGGCCGCACGACGGTGGCCGAGATCCAGCGCGTGAATGGCGGCGACCCCGCCGCCGCCGCCCGCCGCCCCGACTTCAGCTCCCTCATCGCCAGCTACCCCGATCGCAAGCTCGTGCTCGAGACCGGACGCTCGGCCAAGGGCGGACCGGAGCTCACGCGCCGCGCGATCGACCTGATCGCGCCGATCGGCTACGGCCAGCGCGCGCTCATCGTCGCGCCGGCGCGCGCCGGGAAGACGATGCTGCTCCAAGCGATCACCGAGGGGATCGCGATCAATCACCCCGAGGCGGTGCTCCTGGTGCTGCTCGTGGACGAGCGCCCCGAAGAGGTGAGCGAGATGATCTCGTGGGGGCGCGGCGAGGTCGTGGCGTCGAGCTTCGACCAGCCCGCCGAGCGGCACGTGGACGTGGCGGAGATGGTGCTGGAGCGCGCCCGCCGGCTGGTGGAGAGCGGGAAGGACGTGGTGATCGTGCTCGACTCGCTCACGCGCCTCGCGCGCGCGCACAACACCGTGGAGCGTGGCACGGGACGCACGCTCTCCGGCGGTCTCGACGCGACGGCAATGGCGAAGCCGAAGGCGTTCTTCGGCTCGGCCCGCTCGGTGGCGCCGCAGCACGGCGGCGGCTCGCTGACGATCATCGCGACCGCGCTCGTGGAGACCGGCTCGCGCATGGACGACGTGATCTTCGAGGAGTTCAAGGGGACGGGGAACTGCGAGATCAAGCTCGATCGCGGGCTCGCCGAGAAGCGCATCTACCCGGCGATCGACATCGCCACGAGCGGCACGCGCCGCGAGGACAAGCTGTTCAAGCCCGAGCAGCTCGACGCGGTGTTCACGCTCCGCCGCGGCCTGCAGCAGATGCCGCCGCAGGCGGGGATGGAGTGGCTGATCAAGCGGATCGCCGGAACACCGGGGAACGACGCGCTGCTGGCGGGGCTCTAGCCCCTGCCCCCCCTGCCCTGCCACGAGGGGTTGGAGGCTGGGGGCCGGGGGCCGGGGGGACTCAGGGAGAGGCGGGATCGGGGGCGAGGAACGGCAAGAGCAAAGAGGCGGAAGTGCGACGGGGCGCTGGCATTCGCCAGCGCCCCGTCGCGTTCCTTGTTCATGCCGTTCCCCGCATCCCGCGCCCCGCGCCCCGGGGTTCCCCTCCGGCCCCCGGCCCCCGGCCCCTGGCCCCTAAGTTGCCTCTCATACCGGCATGCCCAGCCGCCTCCACAAGCTCCGGCTCCTGGGAATCGCCGGCGCGTTGTTCGTGGTCGGTGCGCCGCTGCGCGCGCAGGGGAGCCAGGACGAGCGAGAGAGCCCGGAGGTGGAGAAGCTCGTCATCCAGGGCGTGCACCACGTGGACAAGAGCGAGCTCGAGAAGAGCATCGCCACCCAGGCGAACAAGTGCAAGAGCGTTCTGCTCGAGCCGTTCTGCCTGTTCAGCGACTCCAAGCTGTTCGTCGAGAAGCACTACCTCGACCGCACCGAGCTGAAACGCGACGTCCTGCGCATCAAGGTGTTCTACTGGAAGCGCGGCTTCCGGCGCACGGTGGTGGACACGGCGGTGTCGCGGAAGGGCGATGGCGTGAAGGTGCAGTTCGCGATCACCGAGGGACCGCCGACGCTCGTGAGCTCCGTGATCGTGCTGCGCCCGGAGTCGGTGCTCACCGACGCCGACCTGCGCCGGACCATGCTCGTGCGCGCCGGGCACCCGCTCAACCTGCTCGACCTCGATTCCAGCCGCGTGCTGCTGCGCAACCGGCTCTGGGACAAGGGCTACTCGGACGCCATCCTCCGCGACACGACGATCGTGGCCGAGGACGAGCGCTCGGCCGGTGTGCGCCTGACGATCGATCCGCGCTGGCGCGCGACGGTCGAGACCGTGACCGTCCATGGTCTCGACAAGGTGAAGCGCTCCACGATCGACCACATGATCGTGCTGCGCAAGAACGGGCTCTACCGCCGAAGCGACGTGATCGAGAGCCAGCGCAACCTGTACGCGTCGAACCTCTTCCGGCGCGCGGCGATCATCATCCCGCCGCAGGGGGACAGCAGCAAGCGCATCGACATCACCGTGGAGGAGGCGCCGTTCCACGATGTGCGGGTGAGCGGCGGCTTCAACACCGTGGACTTCGGCCAGCTCGAGGCGCGCTTCACGCACTACAACTGGGAAGGAGGCGCGCGCCGCCTGTCGATCACCGGCGTGGTGAGCAACCTGCTCGCGCCGACGCTGAACGGCACGGGGATCTTCCAGAACGTCACCGGCAACCTGGGCGGCAGCGCGGCCGCGCCGTACCTGCGCCCCAACTACCAGGCGAGCATCGACCTCACGCAGCCGTGGTTCCACGACTGGCGGAACACGCTCGGCGCGAGCGTCTTCCTCCACCGCCAGAGCGCGCCGGCGATCTTCGTGGACAAGGGGTACGGCGCGAGCGCGTCGCTCACGCGCGATGTGGCGCCGCGCTCTCCGCTGAGCCTCGTCTACCGCTACGAGCTCACGGAGGTGGATGCGGGGAACATCTACTTCTGCGTGAACTACGGCGTGTGCGAGACGCCCACGATCAACGCGCTGCGCGGCCGGCACGCGCTCTCCCCCGTGTCGCTCGACCTGTTCACCGATCGCGCCGACGACCCCCTCGATCCCACGCACGGCTACAAGGCCCGCATCGATCTCGAGCACGCCTCGGCGCTCACGGGCTCCGAGTTCCGCTACAATCGCATCTCGGGCGAGGCGTCGCGGTACATGGCGCTGGGGCACGGCGTGCTGGCGGGGCACGTCCAGTTCGGGTGGGTGAAGTCGCTGCGCAGCACGGGGAACGCGCTCGGCGAGATCGGTGACACCAGCACCAACATCCTCCACCCGAGAAAGCGCTTCTACGCCGGCGGCGCGCAGTCGGTGCGCGGCTACGGGGAGAACCAGCTCGGCCCGCGCGTGCTCACCGTGGATCCTCAGCTCCTGCTCGACCACGGGTGCACGATGGCGACGATCGCCGACCGGAGCTGCGACCCGAACGGCGTCTCGTCGAGCGACTTCGAGCCGCGCCCCACCGGCGGCACGTCGCTCATCGAGGCGAGCGTGGAGTGGCGCTTCCCGATCTGGCGGGAGCTGTTCGGCGCCGTGTTCGTCGACGGCGGGTTCGTGGGCGAGGGGCCGTTCCAGGCGGTGACGAAGGGCACGGGGGCCATCACCCCCGGCTTCGGCGTCCGCTACAAGTCGCCCGTCGGCCCCATCCGCGTCGATCTCGGGATCAAGCCGCGACTGGTCGAGGCGCTGCACGTGGTGACGGAGGTGGTGCACGCGGACAGCACGCGGAGCCTCGTGGAGCTGACGCAGACGAAGCGGTACGATCCGCTCGAGCACTCCGGGAGCGGCTTCCGCCAGATCCTCAGCCGCCTCACGCTGCACCTTTCCATCGGGGAGGCGTTCTGATGCGGACGGTGCTGCGCATCGTGCTGGGTGTCATCCTCGCCATCCTCGTGGTGGTGGTGCTCGGGATCGTGGTGTTCACGAACACCGACTGGGGACGGGAGCGCGTGCGCCGCTTCGCGGTCGACGCGCTGGGCAAGAGCGCGCACGGCATCGTGAAGGTCGGGCGCATCGAGGGGAATCTGCTCTCCGGCATCGTCTTCTCCGATCTCTCCATCACCGACAGCGCGGGCGCGCCCTTCCTGGCGGTGGACCGGGCGCGGGCGCAGTACTCGCTGCGCACCTTTCTCTCCAAGCGGATCGTGCTCAGCAGCCTCGCGCTGGAGCATCCGGTAGTGGTGTTGAACCACCCGCCCGGCGGGGAGTGGAACTTCGAGCGGATCTTCCCATCGAAGCCGAAGACGCCGAACCAGCCGCCGGGGTTCGGGTCGTGGATCACGCTGAACAACGTGCGCATCACCGACGGCCGCGTGGTGGTGCGCATGCCCTGGCATCCGAGCGACTCGCTGAGCCGAGCGGAGCGCGACAGCGTGATCCGCGCCACGCTCGGTGGCGAGACGCGCGCGCTCGTGGAGCGGGTGCCCGGCGGGTTCCAGACGGTGATGGACTACAAGGACATCCAGGCGTCGCTGCCGCACATCCGGCTGGCCGATCCGGACAGCGGGAGCCGGTTGATCCGGGTGGGGGTGCTGCGGATGACGGCGCTCCCCTTCCGGCCGCCGGCGGCGGAGATTCGCGGACTGCACGGCGACTTCCGCCTCGACGCCGACTCGCTCTGGTTCCGCGGGCTGCAGGTGACGCTCCCCGGCTCGCGCCTGCGCGGCGACGGCACGTACCTGCTGAAGCCCGGCGACATGCGCCTGGCGCTGCACGCGGCGCCGGTGGCGCTGGGGGACATCCGCTTCATGTACCCGCGGCTCCCCTCGTCCGGCGGCGGCGCGCTCGACCTGGCGATGATGTACCGCGCGAAGGGAGAGAGCGACTACCGCGTCACCAACGCGCGCCTCGCCGTGGACTCGGGCTCGCTCGAGGGCTCGATCGGGGTCGCGACCGGCGGGTCGGATGGCGCGCTGCGCGTGCACGACACGTCGCTGCGCTTCGCGCGGATCGACACGCGGCTGCTGGAGCAGCTCGTGCCGCGGCTGAAGGCGCCGCGGCGCGGCACGCTCTCCGGACGCGCAACGCTCGCCGGGACGCCGGCGGCGATGCGGATGGACGCGGACGTGGCGTTCGACGCGGCGCGCGGTGGGACGAGCCGGGTGGTGGCGACGGGCGGCGTCGGCGTGGAGCGCGGCGGCGGCGTGCGCCTGGATGACCTGCGCCTGAGGCTGGAGCCGCTCCAGGTGGCGCTGGCGCGCGTGGCGATGCCGAAGCTCCCGGTGGGCGGGACGATCACCGGCACGGTGACAGTGGACGGCTCCACGCGCTCGCGCCTGACGGCGAGAGCGGATCTCGTGCACCGCGACCGGGGCGCGGTCTCGCGCGTCGCCGGGCGCGGCACGGCCGCGCTCCGCGGTCGCAGGTGGGTGGATGCCGACCTCCGCTTCGCGCCGCTCTCGCTGGTCACGGCGGGGCGGTTCGCGCCCGCGCTGGCGCTGCACGGGACCGCCGCCGGCCGGGTGCGGGCGACGGGCTCGCTCTCGATGATGCGCGTGGCGGCCGACCTGCGCCTGCCGGGCGGCGGGGCGCTGACGACGAACGGCTGGGTGGATGTGGCATCGCGCGTGAAGCGGTACGACGTGACGACCGCGCTCCGGGTGTTCGACCTGCGCGCCGTCACCGCGCGCGGGCCGCGCACATCGCTCACCGCGGTCGCCAGCGCGCGCGGCGCGGGGACGAGCCCCGCCACCATGCGCGCGACGTTCGCCGCCGACGTGGCGCGCTCGTCCGTGGACAGCATCCCCTTCGACACGCTGCACGCGCGCGTGACGGTGGCCGATGGCATGGCGCGCGTGGACTCGCTGGCGTTCACCGCGCCGACCATCCGCGCGCGGGCGAACGGGACGTTCGCGCTGGCCGCGCATCATACGGGGCGCCTCGAGTACACGGTGGAGATCGACTCGCTCGCCTCGCTGCGCCGCCTCCTCCCGCCGAGCGACACCGGGGCGGTGCCACCGCGCCCGTCGCGGGTGGCCGCGGCGCTCGCGCGGGCCCAGGCGGACTCGGCGCGGCACGCGGTGGAGAATGCGGTGGCGCGCGCGGCCACCGGCGCGCCGGCGCCCGTGCTGCACGTGGACAGCGTCCGCGCGATCGCGCGCGACTCGCTGGCCGGCTCCATCTATACCGCGGGCGTCGTGACGGGAGGGCTCGATGGATTCGACGTGCATGGCCGCCTCGCGGCGCGCACCGTGGTCGCGCGCGGCAACTCGGTGAACCGCGCGCGCGTGATCTACGCGTGGGAGGGCGCGCGCACGCCGGCGAGCGCGATGATCGCGGGGATCGACCTGGACACCGTGGTGGCCGGCGGCTTCTCCCTGGACAGCGTGGAGGTCCGCGCCGCCTACCGGAAGCCGGGCGGCACGGTGGAGCTGGCGATCTTCCAGGACACCGCCGCCAGCTACTCGGTGCGCACCGACTTCGCCCTGCACACGGGGCACAACGAGCTGCACATCAACGACCTCGCGCTCCGCTTCGACACCACACGATGGGTGGCGGCGCGCCCGGCGACGGTGCGGTGGGGGACGAACGGGATCGAGGTGCTGGCGCTGGATCTCCGGCACGGCGCCGGCGGGCGCATCTTCCTCGACGGTGCCATCCCGCAGCAGGGCGCGGCCAACCTCCAGCTCGAGATCACGGGGCTGCAGGCGGCGAACGTGGTGGGGCTGCTCCAGGGGGACATCGCGGCCACGGGGATCATCACCGCGAGCGCGCGGCTCACCGGCACGCGGGCGAGCCCGCGGCTCACGGCGGCGCTGTCGTTCTCCGATGCGAGCTATCGCGGCGCGCCGATCCCCGATTTCCGTGGCACGCTGCGGTACGCCGATGCGCGGCTCACCGCGCACGCGGAGATGCTGCGCAACCTCGCCCAGCCGCTCGCCATCGTCGACGCCGACGTCCCGGTGAATCTCGCGCTCTCCGGCGTCACCGGACCGCGCCTGCTCGAGCGCCCCATGCGCGTGGACTTCCGCGCCGACAGCCTGCCGCTCGACGCGCTCCCGAAGTTCACCGACGCGGTGTCCGACGTGCGCGGGCGGGTGATCGGCCTGGTGGCCGCCCGCGGGACGCCCCGGCATCCGACGTTCGCCGGCAGGCTCGACCTCGACTTCGCGTCGTTCCGCATCGTGCCCATGGGGGTGACGCTCGAGCGGATCGGCGGCCTGGTGCACATGGTGGGGGACAGCATCGTCATCGACTCCATCGCCGGATCGAGCGGCGGCGGGCTGGTGACGCTCGCCGGCGGGATCGGGATCGCCACGCTGTCGAAGCCGAGCTTCGCGCTCCGCATCAGCGCCGACAACGCGCTGGTGCTGGACAACGAGCAGGGGCGGCTGCGGGCGAGCGCCAACATCGGGGTGCGCGGGCCGTACACCGCCGTGGCCGTGACCGGCCGGGCGCAGATCCTGAACGGCGTCATCTACGTCCCGGAGCCGAGCGGGCGGAAGACGATCAGCGCGGGAGATCCGGCGGTGTTCAACGTGGTGGACACGGCCGTGGCGTCCACGCGCGAGCTGGTGCCGGCGCAGTCCTCGCTCGTGAAGAACATGCGCGTGAACGTCACGCTGGGTGTCTCGCACGACACGTGGGTGCGGTCATCGCAGGCGAACGTGGAGATCTACACCACCGAGCCGCTGCACATCGCGGTGCACCCCGCGCGCCAGGCGCTGGTGCTGGACGGCGTGGTGAACACCGACCGCGGCCAGTACGTCTTCCTCGGGCGGCGCTTCGTGCTGTCGCAGGGATCGGCGACGTTCGTGGGCGATCCGGAGCTGAATCCGCTGCTGCAGATCACGGCCATCCGCGAGGTGCAGCTCGCCGGGCGCGAGGCGCTGAAGATCCGGATCGTGATCGGCGGGACGATGCGCGCGCCGAAGATCACGCTCGAGAGCGACGCGCAACCGCCGATCTCGCAGTCCGACCTGCTCAGCTATCTCGCCTTCGGGCAGTCGTCGTCCTCGCTGCTCCAGGTGGGAGGGAGCTCGGGGCTCGAGGGGCAGAGCACGAACAGCGGCCAGCTCGCGGGGCAAGCGGCGGGGATCGCCACGCGCCAGCTCGCGGCGGTGGCGATGGGCGCGCTGGTGGAGGACGTGCAGGCGAACGCCGCGCGCTCGATCGGCGCCGACGTGCTGAACATCACGCCGGCGGACATCCCCACCAACCTGTCGCTGACGGGCATCGAGACGCTGCTCGCCGGGACGCAGGTGGAAGTGGGGAAGTACGTGAACAGCCGCACGTACGTGGTGCTGCAGGCGCGCCCCACCTTCGTGGCGCCAGGGCTGAGCATCGAGCACCGCATGCCGAAAGGATACCGCATCGAGGCGAGCCTGGAGCCGCGCTTCCTCCTGCGCCAGCCGACGCTCTCGCAGCAGCAGACGCCGAGAGCGACGAGCGTGTTCGGGGCCTTTCTCATTAGGCAGTGGAGATTCTAGGGTGGGAGCTAGGACCTGGTGGCTGGACCACCATGGAACGCGTGTGGCGTGTGGGAGACCGACGGGGAGAGGAGATGGGTAGAGCGCGTGTAGGTTCGTGTATAGATAGACTCTCTCTACATCCGAACCTACTCTCGCCGTACCTCCCTCCTCTCCCCGTCAGTTCCCCACACGCCACACGCGTCGTTCGGTGGTCCAGCCACCAGGTCCTACTCCCTACTCAGCCCTTCGCTGTCCGGCAGCTCCAGAATGAACGAGCTTCCTTCTCCCATCACGCTGCGGACGGTGAGGTCGCCGCCGAGGACGCGGGCGAGGCGGCGGGCGAGGGGGAGGCCGAGTCCCACGCCGGCGCGCTTGCGGCGCGCGCCGGACTGCTGGTAGAACGGCTCGAAGATGCGCTCCTGCTCGCTCGCCGGGATGCCTGCGCCGCGGTCGATGACGCGCACGCGGACCGCGTGGGCGGCGCGCTCCACCACCAGCCTCACCTCGCGATTCGACGGCGAATACTTGAGCGCGTTGGAGAGCAGGTTCATGAGGATCTGCCGGACGCGGAGCGCGTCGCACACCATCGGGAGCGCCGGCGGCGCATCCACCTGCACGCGGTCCGGACGGTCTCGCACCGAGAACACCGATTCCGTGGCGACGTCGCGCGCCATGGCGGCGAGATCGAAGGGTGCGTGCTCCACCGGGAACTCGCCGGCATCGAGGCTCGCGGTGGTGAGCAGGTTGTCGGTGAGCGCGACCACGGTGCGGCAGCTCCGCTCGATCCCGTCCAGGATGCGCGACTGCGACGCCGAGAGCGGCTCGCCGCCGACGGACGAATCGAGGAGCTCCACGTAGCCGAGCACGGCGCCCACGGGGCCGCGGATGTCGTGGCTCACCGCGCGCACGAAGTCGGTCTGGAGCGCCATCAGGTCGGCGAGGCGGCGCCGCTGCTCGGCGAGCTCCCGGCGCGTGCGCATCTGCCTCGCCACCACGTGCGCGACGCCGAGCATCACGACGGCGGTCAGGATGCGGTTGATGAGCCCGATGCGCACGTCCCCCTCGGGGAGGATGGCGAAGAGGGTGAAGATCGCGGCGATGACGACGGTGGTGAACCCATAGAGCAGCCGCTCGCTGTC
>DASTSH010000237.1:0-3662 GCA_035760785.1 Gemmatimonadaceae bacterium
TCCGTTCGATGTGGAGGGGGCCGTCCCCCGCGGCTTCGCCCGACGCCGTCTGGGTCCCCGCCATGTCCGCCATCCTCATCCTCGCCGCCGGCGCGATGAGCCTCGCCACGAAGCAGCCGTGGCTCTTCGCCGGACTCGGCCCCACGGCGGTCATCGTGGCGAGCAGCCCCACCCACCCCACCACGCGCGTGCACAACGTGGTGATCGGCCATCTCACGGCTCTCGCGTGCGCCTGGCTCGTGCTCCTCCTCCTCGGCGCGGGAGACTCCGCCTCGCTCTTCGGCGGCCACTCCATTCCCGTCGTTCGCGTGTGGGCGAGCGCGCTCGCCGTCGCGCTCACGGCGCTCGTGCAGCCGTCGCTGCGGGCGTATCACCCGCCGGCGGCGGCCACGGCGCTGCTCATCACCCTCGGCGTGCACCGCGTCACCTGGAAAGTGTCGCTGAGCATGATGGCCGGCGTCCTCCTGGTGGCGCTGCTCGGCGAGTGGTTCCGGCGGCTCCGCGTGAAGGAGCAGCCCGGGCGGGGCGGCGATGCCTGACGCGCTCGACGTCGGCGGCAGGGAGATCGACGTCGTTCGGGCGGCACTCGAAGGCGATTACGAGATTCTGGAGGAGCTCGGGCGCGGCGGCATGGCCGTCGTGTACCGCGCCCGCGAGCGGGAGCTCGACCGGGACGTGGCGGTGAAGGTGCTCCCCCTGCCGCTCGCCTTCGACGCCGAGCTGGTGGAGCGCTTCCAACGCGAGGCAAAGACCGCCGCGCAGCTCGAGCACCCGAACATCATCCCCATCTACCGCGTGGGCCGCGCGGGGCGGGTGACCTACTTCGTCATGAAGTACCTGCGCGGGGACTCCCTCGCCGGCCTGCTGCGCGCGCGCGGCCGGCTGCCGGCGCCGGAGCTCCGTCGCATCCTCATCGAGACGGCGAGCGCGCTCGGCTACGCGGCGCGCCGCGGCGTGGTGCACCGGGACGTCAAGCCGGACAACATCATGCTCGACGAGGATGGGCGGTGCGTGGTGACGGACTTCGGGATCGCGCGCTCGGCATCGGACTCCACGCTCACCGCGACCGGCGTGTCGCTGGGGACGCCCCGCTACATGAGTCCCGAGCAGGCGCGTGCGAAGGGGGTGGACGGGCGGAGCGACATCTACAGCCTCGGCGTGGTGGGCTACCAGTGCCTGGCCGGAGACGTGCCGTTCGACGCCGACGACCCCGTCGCGATCCTCATGTCGCACGTCGGGACTCCCGTCCCACGCCCTGTCCTGGAGACGCCCGAGGAGCGCGAGCTGTTCGCCGTGATCGAGCGGATGATGGCCAAGCGGCCCGAGGAACGCTTCCAGAGCGCCGACGAGCTGATCGCCGCCCTCGGCGGCGAGCGTACGCGGACCGGGCGCGGGGCGGCGTACGTCGCGCCGCGCTCCGGGGGGACGGCGTACCCGGCTCCCGATGCCGGCCCACGCCCGTCGGCGGCGCTCGACGGCGCGCTCGACGCGGCGGTGGACGCCGGGATCCAGCTCGTCAGGCGGCAGCGGCCGAAGATCGCGGCCGGTGTCGCCGCCGCGATACGGTTCGCGGATGCGCAGCGGCCGCTCGTGCTCGCCCGCGCCCGCGCGGCGTCGGCCATCGGGCGGCGCTCGTGGAGGGCGATCGTCGCCGTGCTCGCGCTCCTCGCCGGCATCTACGCCGTCCGCCGGACCGTGCTCGCTCACCGGTCGCGCTGCCCGCGCGTGGCCGTGGCCGGCGATTCCGCCGCGCCGTCGTCGGCGTTCTCCGTGCTCGTGGACGCCGTGGGCGCGCGCGAGTCTGGTGACGATCTGGACGTCTACTACGATGTGTGTGGGCTCGAGCGAGGGACGGGGTTCAGGACCCGCGTGGCGGTGGTGAAGAACGAGTCCGGGTTGCGGCGGCTCCTGGGCCACTCGGTGGACCCCGTCACGGCGCGGTTCGACGAGAGCGCGGACGGTGTGGCCACACGTCTGCACCACACCCTGGAGCTGGGCGACGTTCCGCCGGGCTCCTATTCGCTGAGCGTGGTCGTCACCGACGAGCGGGGGCGGCGACGGGAACGTGGGGTGGAGTTCGTGGTGCGCGAGCGCTGACTCCCGAAGCGCTGACTCCCGAAGCACACCGACCCGAACGTCGTCTACATCCTCCACCGCGCGAACGCCGCCGACAGCGCGCGCGGCGTGCTCGCCGAGCGGAAGAAGCAGACCGCGTGATGCGAGCGGCGCTCGGCGCCGGTCACCGCGTGGTGACCGGTGCCGAGCGCCGCCGTTCGAGTCTGCCATCCCGCCCTCCCCCAGCTCCCCCCGGCCCCTGGCCCCCGGCCCCAGCCCCCGCGCTTCAGACGCCGCCGTTCTTACTCTGGAGCTCCTTCCGGTACGCGTCGCTCGCGTAGATCGCCACCTCCACGCGTCGGTTCTGCTGGCGTCCCGCATCGGTGGCGTTCGATGCCACCGGCTCCGCCTCGCCGCGCCCTGAAGTGTGGATCCGGTCGCGCGACACCCCCTGCGCCGCCAGGTAGTCCGCGGCCGCGAGCGCGCGCCGCTCTGAGAGCTGCTGGTTGTACGAGGAGGTGCCCACCGAGTCCGTGTGGCCGACGATGAGCAGGTCGGTGTTCGGGTACTTGTCGAGGCTCGCCGCCAGGTTGTGCAGGTTCTGTCCCGCCTCCGGGCGGATCCGGTCGGAGTCGAAGTCGTAGAGCAGCCCCGACTGGAACGTCACCTGGATTCCCTCCCCCACGCGCTCCACCTTCGCGCCGGGGATGTTCTGCGCGAGCTCCCGCGCCTGCTTGTCCATCTGGTGGCCGATGATCGCGCCCACCGCGCCTCCCACCGCCGCGCCGATGATGGCGCCCTTGGCCGTGGACCCGTTGTTCTTCCCGATCACGCCGCCCACGGCGCCGCCGGCGCCCGCGCCGATGATCGCCCCCTTCTGCGCGCGGTTCATGCTCTTGCACGACGCCGAGCCAATCGTCGCCAGTATAATGAGTGCGGCCGCGCCGCCATTCCGCCGAGCTGTGCTGCGCATGGTTCATTGCTCCTTGCTGGTGCGTCGGGACTCTCCTAGCAGGAGCAATGCCACAGTCCGCCTACAGCGGTCCGACCGAACCCGCCACGATCGAGGCGCTCGCTCGCGTCAATTGCGCTTGCAACTCTCGAGGACGGCACGCACCTCCCGCGCGAGCAGGTCGGGGGTGAACGGCTTGGGGAGGAACGGAGCGTCCGAGATGTCCAGGCCGGAGCGCGAGATGTCCTGCCGAGAGTACCCCGACATGTACATCACCCCGATGTCCGCGCGCCGCACGCGAATCTGCTCCACGCAGGCCCGCCCGTCGAGCTCTGGCATGATGCAGTCGGTGAGCACCAGGTCGATCGGCGCATCGTACGTGCGTGCGACGGTCAGCGCGTGGCGCCCGCTCCACGCCTCGAGCACCCGGTATCCGCACCGCTCGAGTATGCGCCGCATCGCCGCGCGCACCTCCGCGTCATCGTCCACGAGCAGGATCGTCCGCCCCGCATCCGCCGGCGCGCACACCCCGCTCCGCAGCAGTGCGTGATGCTGCGCGTTGTCGATCGCCTGCGCGGCAAGATACGCCAGCTGCTCGGCGAGTCGGATCGTCGGCGCGCCGTAGCCGCCGCGCCGCCCCGCGTCCGTGAGGACC
>DASTSH010000238.1:0-16163 GCA_035760785.1 Gemmatimonadaceae bacterium
CGGCGGCACCTCCCGCCGCAGCTCCCGCGCGATCTCCTCGATCAGATCGTTCCGGTCCTCAAACACTCTGCACCTCCTCCAGCAGCTCACGCAGCCGGTCGCAGGCGCGCTTCACGCGCATCTTCAGCGCGGAGATTCCCACACCAGTGAGCTTCGACATCTCCTCGTAGCTCAGCTCCTCGACGTGCTTCAACAGGAATGCCTCACGCTGCTCCGGCTCCAGCCGCGTCAGCGCGCGGTCGATCTCCTCACGCCACGCCGTGCGCTCCGCCGGATGCTCCTCCGCCGCGGCCGCGAGCGCATGCTCCTCGCGCACGAACGTCCGCTCGCGACGCTGCCGCCGCGCCCCCGCCGTCCGGCACCGGTTCACCAGGATCCGGAGCAGCCACGCGCCGAACCGCTCCCGGTCCTCGTAGCGCGACAGCGACCGGAACGCACGGACGAACGCGTCCTGCACCACCTCTTCGGCGTCCTCGCGGTTGCCCAGCATGTGACGGGCGTAGCGGGAACAGCGCTCGTAGTGGCGATCCACGAGGATCCCGTAGGCAGTCACATCGCCCTTCAGGACGCATTGGACCAGCGCGGCGTCGGTCATGTCCATCGTGATGAACCCTCGCCCCGGCCACTCGGTCACAGCGCGCTCCACCGTGCGCCGCGGGCATCGTGCCCGCGCTGCATCGCGGGACGCCCCACGATACACCCCCATCGCCCTCGGCGCACGCACGATCATCCGTCGGCGCACGGTGTATCACTGCCGGTGACGTCCCCCGGCCGGCGGTCGTTGCTGTGGGGCGGGAGACGGCGCCGGCGCGCGGCAGTCTCGCCACGGGGACGCCACTGTGTGGGCCGGAGGACACCGGGGGCGGGACCGACCGCGGTCGCCGTGCGCGAAATCGTTTGTTATCATATGCTTACGACACACGTACGCACGCGCGTACCTGGCACCGGCCGTGCACTTTCCCGGCGCGCCGCACCAACGCTGTCTGGAGGCTGGATGACTCGCTACGCTCTCGTTCTCCTCTTCGCCTTCGCCGCCCCGCTCGCGGCGCAGGGGAACGAGAACGCCGACATACCGCAGACGCACCGCCCGCCGCCGGGGATGTGCCGCATCTGGATCGATGGGGTTCCGCCGGCTCGGCAGCCCGCGCCCACCGACTGCGCCACCGCCATCCGTCGGAGGCCGCCGAACGCGCGCGTCGTGTTCGGCGCGGAGCTGCGCGCCACGCGCGGCTTCCGCGAGGAGCGGAAGGCGCCCGATCCTCCCCCGCCGGAGCCACAGCCGACGGAGCGGCGCGACGTCGATACGCGCCCGCAGGAGGAGCATCCGCGCCCGTCCAAGCCGCAGGAGCGCGAGCACGGGAAGCGGAAGGATGGAAAGCCGGGACGTCCGATGGCGGAGCTCCCGCCCCCGCGCTCCGGCGCGCCGGACCGGCCGGTCGCGATGCGCGCGTGATGGCGTGCCCTGGTGCGCCGCCGGGCGCACGATAGTTTCCCGGGCGGGACCGCGAGCCCGGCGGAGGACGCTCCTCCCCGCCGGGCTCGTCGCATCCGGCGTTCTCCTTGCACACCGCTCGGCGCATGCGCGAGATCCGCGACCACTATCTCCCTCCCGACCACGCGGCGTACGTGGCCGCAGAGCCCCCCACGGGGCGCATCATCGTCATCGCGCCCACGCGCGCCGCATGCGAGACGATCGAGCTCGCGCTGGGGCTCCGGATCGAGACGCTGCTCGAGCGCGAGCACGGCGAGGAGATCCGCGCGCTCGCGCGCGCAGGGAAGGGATTCGGCATCGTCGCCGGCACGGGCACGGGAAAGACGCTCTCCATCCGCCCGATCGCCGAGACGATCCTCGGCACCACAGACCTGCGCGTGGGCGTGGTGAACCGCGAGCGCGAGGCGACGCCGGAGACGCCGACGTGGAACGTGGTGATCGTCACCACCGGGATCGCGCGCCGCTGGTTCCAGGATGGCGACATCCTCCCGAACGACACGCTCGTGGTGGACGAGATCCATCAGACCTCCGCCGAGCTCGAGCTGTGCCTCGCGCTGGGGAAGCGCGTGGGGTGCCGCTTCATCTGGCTCTCGGCCACCGTGGATCCGACGTTCTACGCGCGCTACCTCGACTCGGCCGCGGTGCTCGAGACGTACGCGTTCGACCCGGCGAAGGCGGCGAAGGTGACGGTGGTGAACCGCGAGCCGCTGGAGTTCCTCGACGAGCGCTTCCTCTCGCGCGTGCAGCGCGAGAAGCGCGGCGTGGGGGTGTTCCTCCCCACGCGTGCCGCGGTGGAGGAGGTGGCGGCGTACGTGTCGCGGAACTGGCCGCGCATCGAGGCGGCGTACTACCACGGCGGGGAGCCGATCCGGGTGATCCGTCCCTTCCTCGAGGGGGAGGTGCGGAAGCCGTACGTGCTGGCCATGACCGCGGCGGGGCAGAGCGCGCTCAACGTGCAGGGGCTCGACACGGTGGTGATCGACGATGTGCGGTTCACCAACCTGATCGAGCGGGGGAAGAACGTGCTCACGAAGCTGCACCTCGGCGCGAACGAGATTTTGCAGATGGCCGGGCGCGTGCACGGGCGCGTGGAGAACGGGCGCGTGTTCATCCTGAGCGATCGCGACATCGTGTTCTCCGCGCTCGAGCCGACGGAGCCGGAGTTCCAGCTCGCGGGCGACTCGGAGCGTGTGGCGCTCACGTGCGCGGATCTCGGCGTGCGCGCGGACGAGCTGGACCTTCCGGTGCCGCTCGACCGCGCGGCGTATCGCGAGGCGCTGCGGCGGCTGGAGCAGCGCGGGATCGTGGAGAACGGGCGACTCTCCCGCTACGGCAAGCTGGTGGAAGCACTGCCGGTGGAGCGCGCGTGGGCGGAGCTGCTGGTGCACGCGGACGACGACCTGGTGCCGTATCTCGCGGTGATGGCCTCCATCGAGTCGCTGCACCGGATGACGCGCCCGGAACGCGACCTGGCGGGGGTGATCGTGCCGGGGAGCGATCACCTGACCGCGTACAATCTGTATGCCGACGCGTACAGACCGCACGGCTTCGTGGGTGAGGTCTATGGCCTGCCGCGGCACCTCTTTCACGAGGAGATCCAGGAGTGGGCGGAGGCGCGCGGCGCGCTGGTGAAGGCGGTGGAGGATGCGGCGCTCGGGATGGCGAGCATCTATCGCGCGCTCGAGCTGCCGCTCCCCGCGCGGATGCCGTACGCGAACGACGCCATCCTGCGCCGGTTCGCGGATCTGCTCGCGCGCATCATGCCGTTCGATCTGGTGATCGAGGAGCGCACGGCGGATGGCGAGGAGGCGCGCGTCTCCAAGACGAGCGTGTGCGGGAGCTGGGGGGCGGTCGCGGGGGAGCTGCGCTACTTCGCGGACCGGTCGGGGATCCCGCGCGCGTCGATCGAGGGGACGCAGATCCCGTTCGACCTGATCCAGAAGTACGCGACGCACGGTCCGCCGCGCGTGGAGTACGATCCGCGGCGGAAGCGCAGTCCGCTGGTGGTGTCGCGGCGGGTGGAGTACTTCGGCTTCGAGCTCGGGCGCGACGTGGAGCCGATCGAGGAGCTGCCGCCGGAGATGGCGGAGGCGGCGCGACACGCGCTGGCGGAGGCGCTGGCGCGCTTCGAGGCGCGGCACCCAGCGGTGAAGCGCAATCGCCACGCGATCGAGGAGGTGCGCGAGGTGTGGCGGAGATCCGGGGGGCGCACGCCGCGGCTCGGCCTCCCCGAGCTGACGGCGCTGTACGAGACGATGCTCGCCGGCGTGCGCTCCATGGACGACTTCCGCGCCGCGGAGCTGCGCATCGATCCCGACGCGATCGTGCCGGCGGAGGAGCGTGCACGATTGCTGGCGCTCCCCGATGCCGTGTCGGTGCGCGATCGCACGGTGCCCATCGATTACGACGTGGAGGACGGCGTGGGCGGGGTGGCGCGCCTCCGGCTTCCGGAGAAGCTGGCGCGCTCGCTCGTGGAGAGCGAGCTGCCGGAGCTCGATCGCCCACTGCGCTTCGTGGTCCCGCGCGGCCCGCGCGGCGCCGCGCGCGCTGCCACGCTCGACGAGCTGCAGGAGCTACTCGATCGCCCGTGGATGCCTGACGAGGTGGCGGCGGAGCGAGACGAGCGGCACGGGCGGGGAGGACGGGAGCGGCGAGGTGATGGCCGGGGCACGCAGGGGCGGGGGCGGGAGCGGGGGCAGGGGCACGGACGCGGCGCGGGCCATGGCGTCGGTCGTGGCGGGGCGCGCCGGAAGAGGCGGGGGCGGTGAGCACGCGGAGATTCCGCCGTGGTGAAGGGGGCCGGCCCGCATGTCGCGGGCCGGCCCCCTCTCGCATCGTTCCCGTCGGGGAGGGGGGCGCTACGGCGCGCGCGTCGGGGTGGCCGCGTGCGCGGAGGGGATGCCGCGCACCGAGATCTCGGTGCGGACGGAGTTGGCGATGAAGCACTGCTCGTGCGCGAGGTGGTGCAACTCGGCTTCGCGCTCGCGGGAGGGGGCGGCGCCTTCGGCGTACGTGATGCGCGGCGAGAGCTCGACGCGACTCACCCACGCGGTGCCCCGCTCGTCGCGCGTCACGTGCCCCACCGCGTCGTCCTCGTAGGCGAGCACGTCGAAGCCGGCGTTCGCGGCGGCGAAGAGGAAGGTGAGCATGTGGCAGGAGGAGATGGCGGCCACGTACGCCTCCTCGGGATCGACGTTGGCGGGGTTGGCGAATGGGAGGGGGACGTTGGATGGCGACGCGGAGGCCGGGACGGTGTGGCCGCCATCGAAGGTCCAGCTGTGCTCGCGGGAATACTTCCGCTCGAGAAAGGGGCCGCCGGCGTGCCGCCAGCGAACGAGGGCGCGATGCTCTGCCATAGTGGAGGGAGGTTGGAAGGTCCCAGATGGCGATCGCGGGCGCTCAGGCGCCGTCCGCGATCGTGACGGTGTAGCGCTCCTCCCTGAACGGCACGAACCCTCTCGCGAGGTAATTCGGCAGCGCCGCCGGGCTGTCGAGGGAGCAGGTGTGCAGCCAGATGCGAGTGGCGCCGAGTGACCAGGCACGCTCCACCGCTTCGGTGAGCAGGCGTCGACCGAGGCCGCGGCCGGTGTACTCGGGGAGGAGCCCGAAGTAGGCGAGCTCCACGGAGCCATCCTCGTGGGCCGCCAGCTCGAACCAGCCAGCCGGCGCGCCGCCGAGGTAGCCCACCCAGAGCGAGATCCCGCGATCGGCGAGATGCCGCGCGATCCGCTCGTCGCTCCACGGCAGGCGATCGCGCCAGTGCCAGCGCCTCCCCACCTCCGTGTAGAGGTACCGGTAGAACGACGGCGCGCACCCGTCCACGCGATCCACGCGCAGCCGCGGGTCCGACTCGCTGTCACACGGCCGGCCGGGCTCCGTCATCTGGAGGTAGGTCCTCACCACCTCGACCTGGGGCATGGGTGGGAAGATAGCGAGTCGTCGGCGGCCCCAGCATGGACCGGCCAGTACAAGATCGGACAATTCTCTGACACGTAATTGCGCCGAGAGTCCATGGCCAAATGGCGTATGAATTTGCTAATCAAACACTTATATGTTACCTGCCGGTCAGTTGACTTTAGGACCGATCGGTCCTATTATCACCGCCATGAAGGATAGGCGCGCACAGATCGTCCAGGCAGCCACCGCGGTGATGGGGCGTCAGGGGTACTCGCAGACCTCCATCGACGACGTCATCCGGGAGGCGAGGCTGTGTGGGAAGGGACACTTCTATCACTACTTCCGCTCCAAGGAGGAGCTCGGGTACGAGGTGCTCCGCCGGCAGTTCGAGATGTTCGTGGAGCACGGGCTGACCATTCTGCGCGACCCGTTGGTGGACCCGATGGAGCGGCTCGACCGGTTCATCGATGACGTCGTGAACCGCCACGTGTCGAGCGGGGGGTGCAAGGCCGCTGGGCCGTGCGGCGCGCTGGTGACGGAGATGGCGGACCAGCACGACGGGTTCCGTCGTCACGCGGACGCGCTGTTCGAGCGGTGGTTGGCGCAGTTGCAGGCATTGCTGTGGGAGGCTCGACCGCGGTTGGTGGAGGGGGTGGACACGGAGCGGCTGGCGCGATTCATCGTCGCCACGCTCGAGGGCGCGCTGTTCATCTCGCGCGTGAAGCAGGACGTGGCGGGGCTGCAGGGGATCGCGGAGGAGCTGAAACGATTCGTGGCGACGCACGTACGGATGCCGTCGCCGGTGGAGGAGTCGGATGACCCGGCTCGGGCCCGCCCCCTGGCGAGGGCGGTCGGAGCCGGACAGGGAGGCACGTCGAATGATGGCTGATGGGATTGCCGGTGCCGTGAGCGAGCCCTCGCTCCGGCAGGAGGCGTTGCCGGTGCGGCAGCCGGCGGCGGGGTCCACCGAGTCGACGCGGGATCGCCGCGCGCGCTTCGAGGCGGAGGTGCTCGCGCATCTCGATGCGCTGTACAGCTTCGCGCTCAAGCTCTCGCATTCGCGTGACGATGCGGAGGACCTGGTGTCGGAGACCGT
Source organism: Gemmatimonadaceae bacterium (assembly GCA_035760785.1). Taxonomy (GTDB): domain Bacteria; phylum Gemmatimonadota; class Gemmatimonadetes; order Gemmatimonadales; family Gemmatimonadaceae; genus JADGGM01. Next base: position 6,486 of record DASTSH010000238.1, read on the forward strand.
GCTGCGCGCGCTCGACCGGTGGGAGCAGTACCAGCTCGGGACCAACGCGCGCGCGTGGCTGTTCACGATCCTGTACCACGCCTTCGTGAGTCGGAAGCGGCGGATCGACGCGCGCGAGCTGCCCCTTCCCGAGGAGATCGATGGGTGGTCGGCGAACGAGGTGGTGGGCGACCCGGACCCCGAGGGACGCTTCTACGATTCGTTCGTGGACGAGGAGGTCACGCGCGCGATCGACGCGCTCCCCGAGGACTACCGGATGACGGTGATGCTGAGCGACGTGCACGGACTCCGCTACGCCGAGATCGCCGAGATCCTGGGCATTCCGGAGGGCACGGTGAAGTCGCGGCTGTTCCGCGGGCGCCGCATCCTCCAGAAGAAGCTGCGCGACTACGCGACGGAGATGGGCTACATCCGCCGTTCCGAGTCGCCCGCGTGACGAACGAGGCGCGCGCCGTCAGGCGCGCGCCTCGTTCGTCATGCCATCGTGTTGCACCTTTCGCCGATGCCGCGCCGCCTTGGCGCGGTTGCCGCACGTGGCCATGTCGCACCACCGCCGGCGCCCGTTCTTGGTGCCGTCGTGGAAGACGCGCAGGCAGTGCGGATCGGCGCAGCGCCGCACGCGCGGAAGCTCTCCGAGCACGAGCGCATCGGCCGCCGATTCGGCCACGGGGATCATGAGTCCCGCGAACGCGTCGCCCACCGGCACGAAGCTGCGGACGAACGACCCATCGGCGCGCGCCTCGAGCCGACGCGTCCCCGCGCTGCGTCCGAGCACCCGATTGATCTCCGCCACCGCGTGCAGCCGCACGTCGACCAGCATCGCTCCCCGTTCGGCCAGCGCGCGCAGCGAGGCGCGCACGCGGCGCGCATCGGCGAGCGCCGCGGTGGCCCCGGCGGGCTGCTGCTGCGCCCGGCGGCGGATCCCCGCGGCGCGCTCGTTGTCGAGCACGCTCGCCGCTTCGAGCCACCGCACGAGCACGTCGAAGTCGCGAAGCACATCCACCCTGATCCCGCGACGCACGTCGTCGGTGTTCACGAAGTCGAGCCAGAGGCGCTCGCCCACGAACACGAACGGCTGCCCGGTGGGGGGGAGGAGAGATTGGATCATCGGCGGATCGCGAGGGGGAGACTAGTCTATCCCGGGCGCGCACGCGGGGCAAGCCGCCCTGACGGTGCGCGATGCCGCGCGTATCTTCCGCCACCATGCCCGATGCGCTCTCCTCGCTCCGCCGCGTGGCGGTGGGCTCGACGAACGTGGTGAAGATCGCCGCCGCGCGCGCGGCGGTCGCCCAGCTCGCACCCTCGGCGATCGTCGAGGGGATCGCCGTCCCGTCCACCGTCCGCGATCAGCCGTGGGGGGACGAGGAGACCATCCGCGGCGCGCGCGCGCGTGCCACGGCCGCACGCGAGGCGCTCGATGCGGACCTCGGCGTGGGAATCGAAGGGGGCGTGGTGGAGGCGCCGGAGGGGTTGCGCACGTGCGCGTGGGTGGTGGTGGTGCATCGCGACGGGCGCGCGGGCACGGGCGGCTCGCTCGCGATGCCGCTCCCCCCCGCGGTGGCATCGCTCGTGCGCCAGGGGGCGGAGCTCGGCGACGCGATGGACGCGCTCACCGGCGAGCGCGAGACGAAGCGCGGGCTCGGTGCCGTCGGCATTCTCACCGCCGGCCGCGTGGACCGACAGCGCGCCTACGAGGTGCTGGTGACGTACGCGCTCGCCCCCTTCCTCGCGCCGGAGCACTGGCGCGAGGACGGGAGCTGACCGCGAGATTCGTCCCGGGCGCGGCGATCAGGGGCCGATGGCGGCGCCACCGTGCGGCGTGGCGGCCTCGGCGGCGCCCCGCTCGTCCGGCACGAGCCGCGCGATGCGCTCCGCCGGCGCGAGCAGCACCGAGCAGTGCGCCGAGCGCAGGAGCTTGGTCGCCACGCTCCCCACGAGCATGCGCTCCACGAGGTTGTAGCCATGGCTGCCGGCGGCGATGAAGTCGGCGTTCGTCCGTCGCGCGAGCGCGAGCAGCTCCACCGCGGCATCGCCCTCGAGCACCACGTGGTCGACGGTCACGCCGCTGGGCGGCTCGAGGCGCCGCGCCAGGCGCGCGAACGCTTCGGCCACGCCGGTCGCGTAGCGTCGCTCCCACGCGTCGGCCTCCACGCTCTCGATGTCCAGCGGCGGCGCGACGTGCGCGAGCGTCAGCGTCCCCGGCGCGGTCATCAGCCGCGCGGCGGCGCGCGCCGCCTCGATGCTCGACGGGCTGAAGTCCATGGCGACGATCGCGCGCGTGGGGAGCGAGTGCAGCCGCGGCGCCACGGCGAGCACGGGCACCGGCGACATGCGGCTGACCCGCAGCGCGGTCTCGTGGCCGAAGATGCGGTCCGCCGGCTCGTGGCGCCCGAGGCCGAGCACCACCAGCGACACGTCGTGCATCCGCGCGCTCTCCACGATCTCGTGCGCGGGGCTGCCGAGGCGGAAGCGCACCGTCCACCGCTCGGTCGTGCCGGCGACGGCGTCCACCTGCGCGCGAACGCGCGCCAGCAGCTCGTTCCGCCGCTGTCGCTCGATCTCGTCGAACGGGAGCACCGCGGCACCGAAGCCGGCGTCGAGGACGGGCATCGGCTCGAGCACGGTCAGCACGTCCACCTCGGCGTCCCTGGCGGCGGAGAGCGCGGCCGCCACGTGCAGCGCGGATTCGCTGCCGGCGCCGCCCGTCGTCGCGACCAGCAAGCGCTGTGTCATCCCTACCTCCTGGCGCGAGCGCCGATGGATCGGGTCCGGCTCGCCCCGGGCGGCTCTCGCCGCGCGAACGGCCAACTGCAGACGGAGCGTGGTGCGCCGAACGCGTGGGGGCTGCAGTTGGTCCGTTGGCATGCGTGCTCCGGTGCGGGTGAAGGATTCGCCTCGAAGCTCGCGTGGCGTGGAGGCTCCGTCAGTCGGGACAACCGCGCGCGCGCCGTCGGGGAGCCGCCGACAGCGCGCGGGGGATCAGTCCTCCACCTCCAACTTCCCCTTCATCCCCAGCAGGGCGTGCGGATCGCACTGGAAGTAGTAGTGGCCCTTGGCGAAGGTGACCGGCACGTCGAAGGTCTGGCCGGGGAGCTGCAGCATGTCGCTCGCCTTGGGGAGTCCCGACGCGCCGGGGTTCGAGTCGGGGAGGAAGTCCACGTTGTGCACCCCGCTCACGAGCGTGTAGCGGAGCACGTCCCCCCGCTTCGCCTCGATGTCGTTCGGCTTGAAGTAGTTCCCCTTCTCGTCGCTGATGAGCTGGATGGTGATCACCTTGCCGCCGGGGGCCGGGGTGGCCGGCCCGCCGGCCGGCGCCGCGGGCGCGGTCGCCGCCTGGGCACCGGTGGTGTCCGTTCCCGCGCGCCGCTCCGCTCCGGAGCATGCCGCCAGCAGCAGCGCGAGTCCCAGCGCCGTCATGGCGCGCGTGTCCGTCATGTACATGTTGGTCGCCCTCCTCGGGGAGCCGTCAGTGCAGTGGTGAAACGAGAGGCCGTCAGAAGTCCTTTCGCCGGAACCACCGGCATCCGACGGCGAGCGGTACGACGCACCACGCGGCCAGCACGCCCAGCGCGAGCGCGACGCCCGATGTGGTGTCGAACAGCTTCTGGAACACGGCGCCGGTGTACCCCATGAGCGCCGACACGTCGAAGCGCATGAGGAGAAGCACCCGCGCCAGGTCGACGGGGTTGGTCAGCATGAGCGCCACCATCGGCCGCTCGAGCGGATAGTCGGCGAACAGCAGCACCGCCAGCAGCACGACGCCGTCGTAGAGCACCGTGAACAGGAGCCAGAGCGCGATCGCCGCGCCGAGCCCCTTCACCTTGTCCTCGACGCGCACGGCGATCAGGAAGGCGATGGCGACGAAGATGGCGGTGAGCAGCACCCCGCCGAGCGCGAGCGCCGCGAGCGTGCCGAGCTCGGAGGGCGCGTCGAGTCCGTGCACCGCGAACGGCACGGCGATGCCGGCGACGAAGCCCAGCGAGAGCGGGAGCGCCAGCCCGAGATAGAGGCCGGCGAAGAGCTGCCGCCTCCGCACGGGCTGCGCGAGCAGGAGCTCGATGAACTCCCGCGCGTCGTACAGGTACATCGTCCCGAACACGATGGTGACGAGCGGGATCAGGAACAGCACGACGTTGACGAGGCTGAGCAGCGCCTTCGTGCCGCCATCGCCGAAGCGGAGCAGCGTGTCGGTGACGAGGAGGAAGAAGAGCGCGTACGCGATCACCCACCGGCTGCGGATCACGTCGCGCAGCTCGTAGCGGACCACCTTGCCCGTGGCGTTCATGCGGCGACCCCCCGGGTCATGAGCCGCGCGATGGCGCGCTCGAGGTTGACCTGGCGCGTGTCGCGCTTCAGGTCGTCCAGCGGTCCGGCGAAGCGCACCTGGCCGTCGAGGAGGAACGCGACGTCGTCCGCGAGCTCCTCCAGCTCGCTCATGATGTGCGACGTGATGAGGAACGTGCGCCCGCCGGCGCGCGCGCCGAGGATCTCGTCCTTGAGCACGCTGCTCGCGACGGGATCGAGTCCTGCCGTGGGCTCGTCGAGCACGAGGAGATCGGGGCGGAAGAGGAACGCCATGGCGGCGTTCACCTTCTGCCGCGTGCCGCCGGAGAGCACGCGCAGCGGCTTCGCGAGCTGGTCCTCGAGCCGGAAGCGCTCCACGAGTCCGCGGTCGACGGCGGCGGCGCCGCCGCGCAGGTCCTCGAGCATGGCGAGCAGGTCGACGCCGGTGAGGTGCTCGGGAAAGCGCGCGATCTGCGGCATGTAGCCGATGCGCGCGCGGTACGCGGGATCGTCGGTCACCGGGCGGCCGTCGAACAGGACGCGTCCGCGGTCGGCGCGCGCGAGGCCGAGGATGATCTTGATCATCGTCGTCTTCCCGGCGCCGTTCGGGCCCACGATCGCGGTCACGCGGCCGGGGCGCAGCGCGAGATCGACCCCGCGCAGCACCTCCACGCGGCCGAACCGCTTGGCGACATCCTGGAGCGTGATCACGCGGCCCGCCCGGTGTGGGGGTGCATGGCGGGGTGCCGGTCGACGATCGTCTCCGGCGTGAGCGCCGGGATCACCCGCTCGGCGGCGTCGAGCATCCCCACGAACAGGGTGCGCAGCAGGATGAGCGTCGGCGCGTTCCGCTCGACGATCATCGAGAAGAGGCGCACGGGGCGGTGCGGGACGTCGCCGAAGCCGTCCCGGTCGAGGTCGTAGCCCCGATACGTGTCGTAGTAGTTGCCGGCGAACGCGTTCTCGCTCTCGCGCCCGTTGGTCGCGACGTCGAACGTGTTGCCGATGAAGTCGTTCCCCATGAAGGTGCCGTCGTAGGTGCTGGAGAGCAGCTTCACCGCCCAGCCGTTGTCCGTGAACGCGTTGTCGCGCGCGTCGATCCGGCTCGCGCCGTCGGCGAACAGGCCCACGGTGTTCCGCGTGAACTGGTTGCTCCGCACCGTCGCGTCGGCGATCTCCTTCAGGAGGAGGCCGTAGCTCGCGCTCCCCCAGTTCGACTCGAAGCGGTTCCCCGTCATCTCCACCACCTTGCTGTACATCACCGCCACCCCGGCCTGGTTGCGGCGGAAGGTGTTGCCGAGGTAGTGACAGCTGTCGGAGTACATGAAGTGCATCCCGTAGCGCAGGTTGTCCTCGCTCACGTTGTCGCGCACCACGTCGGCGCGGCCGAACTCGAGGTAGATCCCATCGCGGTGGCCGGCGATGCGATTGCGCTCCACCAGCACCTCGCGCGATGACCAGAGGTGGATGCCGTTCCCCGACGCCGCTTCCGTGCTCTTGGTGGCGCGGAGCACGTTCCCCTCCACGCGGCACCCGGTCACCTTCGCCAGGTAGATCCCGAAGAAGGCGTCGTCGATCTGGTTGTCCACGATCGCGCAGTTGGCCGCCTCCACCACCTTGATCGCCGCGCGGTCCTGCATGTAGCTCGTGCCCACGTGGGCGAAGCGGAGGCCGCGCACGGTGACGTCGTCGGCGGTGACGGTCATGATCTGGCGCGCGCCCTCGCCGTCGAGCGTCGGGCGTCCCACCCCCTCGATGCGCACCGGCTTGTCCACGAGGATGGTGGGCTCGCGGTAGACGCCAGGGCGTACGAGGATGCGCGCGCCCGGACGCGCCAGGCGGACGGCGTCGCCGATGCGCGAGACGGGCCCGCCGGGCGCGACCTCGATCTCGTCCGCTCCACCATGCGCCGACGCGTCCGGCGCGTGGTGGGGGATCTCCGCGGCGACTCGCACCCGCGCGTGCCGCACCAGCCCCCGCACCTGCGTCCAGTCCATCGCCTCGCCGTCGAACGCCGACCGCAGCGCGCGCTCGTCCGCCGCCGAGCCGACGGCCACGATGCCGAGCCCCATCGGGCTCGCCGGACCGCCCGGCGCGCGCAGGTAGCGGGCGCGCTCCGCCGGCACGAGCGTGCCCGGCCGCCGGAAGTCGGCCACCCACACCGATCGCACCGCGGCCGAGTCGCTCCCCTCCAGCAGGTACGAGACGAGGCATTCGATGGAGTCGAACTCGCGCACCGCCCCGGTGCGCATCACCACCTCGGCGCCGAAGCGGGGATCGCTGATGCCCATGCGACAGTAGTCGCACTCGGCCTCGCCGTACGCGATCGGCCGCGGCCCGGCCGGGGCGCACGCCGCCAGCGCCAGCATCGACGCCGCCACGACGAGCGCCCTCGGCCCGTGCATGATGCTCACTTCCCGGTCGGAATGGCCGCCGCGCGCGCCGCCTGCGACAGCGCCCGCTTGCTCGTGTTCGCCGTGAGCGCCACGGTCGAGCCGGCGGGGGAGATCCGGATGTAGCCCTGCATCTCCTGGTGCAGCGCCGAGCAGAAGTCGGTGCAGTAGAACGGGTAGATCCCCGGTGCCTTCGGCACCCAGCGCAGCGTGCGCGTCTCGCCCGGGAGCACGATCAGCTCCGCGTTCTCCGCGCCCTGCACGCCGAAGCCGTGCACGATGTCCCAGTCCTGCTCGATGTTGGTGACGTGGAAGTACACCGTGTCACCCACGCGCACGCCTTCGAGGTTGTCCGGCGCGAAGTGGCTGCGCAGCGCCGCCATCTTCACGTGCACGACCTTCCCCTCGCGCGCGATCCCGCCATCGCTCTCCCCCTTCACCATCCACGGGTTCCGGTTCTCGGAGAGCTTGTAGAACTTCACCTGCTTGTCCTTGAGCATGCTCGCCGGCAGCGCCTGCGCGTAGTGCGGCTCGCCGATGGTCGGGAAGTCGAGCAGGAGCTTCATCTTGTCGCCGCTGATGTCGTAGAGCTGCGCCGACTGGCTGAGCTCCGGCCCCGTGGGCAGATAGCGGTCCTTGGTGATCTTGTTCATGGCGAGCACGTACTTCCCCCACGGCTTCCTCGTGTCGCCGCCGGGGATCATGAGGTGCCCGATCGAGTAGTACGTGGGCGCGCGGTCCACCACCTCCCACGTGCCGAGCTTCCACTTCACGATCTCGGAGGAGATGAACATCGAGGTGTACGCGTACCCCTTGCCGTCGAACTCCGTGTGCAGCGGGCCGAGCCCCGGGTTCTTCACCTCGCCGGCGAGCACCGCGTCGTAGCGCAGGACGGGAATCCCATCCATCTCCCCCTCGAACGCATGGTCGGCGATCGCCTTCTGCAGCTTCGTGAAGGAGTGCACGGGGATCACCGTCGCCAGCTTGCCGCCGCCGACGATGTATTCGCCGGTGGGGTCGATGTCGACGCCGTGCGGCGACTTGGGGGTGGGGAGGAAGTAGATGACGCCGGGGCAGTCGCGCGGCTGGAGCATCTTCACACCGCTCTTCTTCTCCGCGTGCGCGACCCCGGTGCTGGTGTCCACCCAGTCGTGGTAGTACTCGGCGGGGGCGGCCTTCGCCTTCCCCTCGGCCACGCACCGCTCCGCCTGGCGGTAGTTCACCGCCGCGATGTAGTCCTTGTCGTTCTGCGAAGCGTTCGTCTCGAGCTTGGTGTACGCCTGCTCGGTGTTGTACGTGGTGAAGAAGAACCAACCGTCGGACGGCCCCTTGCCGGCGTGGCCGAGATCGTAGTCGTAGCCAGGCACGAGGATCTGGAACGCGATGTCCATGTGCCCCGGCTGGTTCGCGGTGACGAAGGAGAGCGTTCCCTTGAAGTTCTGCCGGTACGTCTCGATGGGGACGTCGGTGTTCGGCACCGGCACGCTGAAGCGGGTGGCGGAGACGACGTACCGCGAATCCGGCGTGGTGAACGGCGAGGCGTGGCCGCCGGCGGCATTCGGGATCTGGAGGATCTCCTCCGTGTTCATGCGGGTGAGATCGATGCGCGCGATGCGCGGCGTGTTGTTGGCGTTGATGAACAGCCAGCGCCCGTCGGGGACGCCATCGGTCTGCGACAGCTCCGGGTGATGCGAGTCGTCCCACGGGACGAAGCCGAAGGTGGTCTGGAGCATCGGCTTCGTCTCCTCGTTGTAGCCCCAGCCGTTCTCGGCGTTCTGCGAGAACACCGGGATGTGGCGGAGCAGCCGGCCGGAGGGGAGGCCGTAGATGCTGACCTGTCCATCGAAGCCGCCGGACAGGAAGGCGTAGAACTCGTCGTAGCTACCGGGTGGGACGTACACCTTCGACGCCGCGTCGCCGGAGACGAGCGATGTGGCCGGGCCACTCCGTGTGGAGCGGCAGGCGAAGAGCACGGAGCCCGCGACCGCGACGGCGGCCGCGCCGAATGCGATCTTCCTTCGGGTGTGCATTGCCGGGATCCTCGAGGGATGGGGGAGCGGAGCGCTCGCCGGAGACTCGCGATGCGCGATGAACCTTCGAGGAAGCTAGGAGCGGTCGGCGACGGTTCAGTCGGGGAGAGCGAGCTTTGATGGTAGGGGCATCGCGGACGGCCGGGTCAGGGGCGAGGGGGGGTAGGACATGGTCGCTAGACCACCATGGAACGCGTGTGGCGTGTGGGGAACTGACGGAGAGAGGAGGCAGGTAGAGCGCGTGTAGGGCGGGATGTAGAGCGAGTCCGCCTACACACGAACCTACACGCGCCGTCCCTCGCTCCTCTGCCCGTCAGTCTTCCACACGCCACACGCGTTCCATAGGTGGTCTAGCGACCATGTCCTACGACCCCACCGCATTCCTTCAGCCTCTCCCGCTCCCGTGCCAGCTCTCCCGGCTTCGCCGAGCCGGTCATGAGCGAGCGCTCCATCTCGCTGTACACGCGCACCGCGTCGCGACGCTGTCGCGAGGCGCGCGAGACCGGGCGATCGCGATCGGGGGGAGGGAGCGACTCGAGCGCCTGCCCCATGCGCACGCCCTCGTCCACCGCCGTGCGCATCCGCTCGCGGAGGGCGAGCGTGTAGCAGCGCGTGGCGTCGATGAGCGCGGCGGGATCGGCGGGGATGCGGCCGTGCCCCGGCACCACGGCGGCGGGGCGCAGCGCCTCGAGCGTGTCGAGCGCGGAGAGGAGGTCGCCGGAGCTGCCGTCGGCCACGAGCGTCACGCCGTCCTCGATGAGGATGTCGCCGGCGAAGAGCACGCGCGACTCCAGGAGCCACACGTACAGGTCGCCCGCGGTGTGCGGCGCGCCGGGGTGGCCGATGACGAGGGTGCGTCCGCCGAGCACGAGGGTGGTGTCGTGCGTGATGGGGAGATCGGGGGTGTCCGCGTACGCGAATCCCTGCATCTCGCGGAGCCCCATCACGCCGGTCCACGCGCTCGCGAGCGC
>DASTSH010000239.1:0-39389 GCA_035760785.1 Gemmatimonadaceae bacterium
GGGGGGCGTGGGACCTAGTCGCTGGACCACCTTGGAACGCATGTGGCGTGTGGGGAACTGACGGGATGAGGAGCGAGGTAGAGCGCGTGTAGGGCGGGATGTAGGGAGAGTTCACCTACAGCCGAGCCTACACGCGCCGTACCTCCCTCCTCTGCCCGTCAGTTCCCTACACGCGACACGCGTCCTTCGGTGGTCCAGCCACCAGGTTCTAGCAGCCCCCCACCCACTTTCCCCATGAAACCACTCCTCTCCGCCGTCGCATTCCTCGCCGCGGCCGCTCCGCTCGCGGCGCAGCAGAGCGGCACGTTCGACTTCTCCATCAAGAACATCATGCGAGGCCCCGAGATCGTGGGGCGCGCCCCCGAGCGCATCCGGTGGACGCCGGACGGGAAGTGGATCTACTTCTACTGGAACGAGCCGGGGACCGACTGGCGCGAGCGGTTGGAGCCGTATCGCGTGCGCGCCGTCGCGGGGGCCGCGCCGGAGCGCGTCTCCCCCGCGGCCATGGACAGCATCGGCCCCCTGCTGGAGCTGGGAAGCGACTCGCGCGATGGGCGCATGCGCGCCGTGGCGTACGACGGGGACCTCTACCTCGTGGATACGCGCGCATCCACAGCGCGCCGGCTCACGGAGACGATCGCCCGCGAGAGCGATCCGCAGCTCGACGTCGCCGGGAAGCGGGTGTTCTTCGTCCGCGACGACAACGTGTTCTCGATCGACCTCGATGGCGGGGAGGTGCGGCAGCTCACGAACATCCGCCCCGGCCCCGCCCCCAAGGACTCGGCGCCGGCCAAGGGGCAGCGCGGCGCGCTCGAGGCGCAGCAGAAGGCGTTGTTCGAGGTGATTCGCGACGAATATCGCACCGACAGCATCCACAAGGCCGACGAGAAGCGGCACGACGCGCTCTGGCCGAAGGCGCTGTATCTCGAGAAGGGAGAGAAGGTGAGCGCGCTCGCCGTGTCGCCGACCGGACGCGCGCTGCTCGTGGTCACGACGGTGCCGGCGGAGAAGCCGCGCGAGACCGACGTCCCGAAGTTCGTCACCCGGAGCGGGTACGTGGAGGAGATCCAGGGGCGCGAGAAGGTGGGTGACGCGCAGGACGGCGGGCGCGTGGCCTTCGTGAGCCTCCCGTCCGGCGAGGCGCGCTGGCTTCACTCGATCCCCGACGACACCACCACGCCCCCGGCCACCGCGCAGGTGCTCGGCTGGAGCGACGACGGCGCGCGCGCGCTCCTCTTCGTGGTGCGCGACGACTGGAAGGCGCGCTACCTCGAGACCGTCACCGATTCCGGCGCGCTGAAGGTGGTGGACGTGCTGCGCGACAGCGCGTGGGTGGACGGCCCGTGCTTCGGCTGCGGCGGGTGGTACGATGGCGGCCGTCGCTTCTGGTACGTGTCGGAGGCGGATGGCTTCGCGCACCTGTACACCCGGGCCGCCGATGGCGGCGACCGCCGGCAGCTCACGAGCGGGAAGTGGGAGGTGCTGGACGTGATGCTCTCCCCCGACGAGCGCTGGTTCTGGATGCACACCAGCGAGCCCTCCCCCTTCGAGCGCCAGTTCTACCGCATGCGCACCACCGCCGGCGACCGTGAGCGCATCACGGAGCGCTCCGGCGGGCACGAGGTGACGCCCTCCCCCGACGGGCGGCTCATCGCCGACGTCTACTCGTACTCCAACCGCCCGCCGGAGCTGTTCGTGGCGCCCTTCCGCGCCGGCGCGAAGATGGCGCGGCTCACGGTGTCTCCCACCAAGGAGTGGCTCTCCTTCCCGTGGATCGCCCCGGACATCGTGATGATCCCGGCGTCCGACGGCGTGCAGGTGCCGGCCCGCATCTACCGTCCCGAGGACATGCACGCGCGCCCCAACGGCGCGGCGGTCATCTTCGTGCACGGCGCGGGCTACCTGCACAACGTGCATCACTACTGGTCGGACTACTCGCGCGAGTACATGTTCAACCAGTACCTCGCCTCCAAGGGCTACGTGGTGCTCGATGAGGACTACCGCGGCTCCGCCGGGTACGGGCGCGACTGGCGCACGGCGATCTACCGCCACATGGGCGGCCGCGACCTCCAGGACGAGGTGGATGCGTCGCGCTGGCTGCAGCGCACCTACCACATCTCCCCCGACCGCATCGGGATCTACGGCGGCAGCTATGGCGGCTTCATGACGCTCATGGCGCTGTTCACGGCGCCGAAGGAGTTCGGCGCGGGGGCGGCGCTCCGGTCGGTCACCGACTGGGCGCACTACAACCACTGGTACACCTCCCGCATCCTCAACCGCCCGGACGTGGACACGGTCGCGTACCGGCAGTCGTCGCCGATCTACTTCGCGGATGGGCTCGAGGACCCGCTGCTCATGGCGCACGGGATGGTGGACACGAACGTGGAGTACCAGGACATCGTGCGGCTCGAGCAGCGGCTGATCGAGCTGGGAAAGGCGAACTGGCAGCTCGCCTCGTACCCTGTGGAGAACCACGGCTTCGTGCGTCCCTCGTCGTGGGCGGACGAGTACCGTCGCATCTTCGAGCTGTTCGAGCGCGTGCTGCCCGCTCCCGCGACCGCGCCCGCGGCGACGACGCAGGGAGGGCACTGACCGGTGCGTGGGGCGGAGCGCCTCCGATCGCTCCTCGGCGAGCGACTGACGCGCACGGCGCGCGTGCTGCGCGCCGTGCTCGGCGCGCCCGACTACGACCGCTACCTGGCGCACCTCGCGCGCCGGCACCCGGACGTCGTCCCGCTGTCGCGCGCCGAGTTCATGCGCGAGCAGCTCCGCAAGCGCTACGACGAGCCCGGCTCGCGCTGCTGCTGAGCGCGACCGCGTGGCCGGCCCGAGATCGCGGGCCGGCCACGCGGGCATCCTCGCCGAAGATTCGGCGGATTCCCTCTGGATGCTTCGAGGCGGCGGCGCTAGGTTGCCTTCCCCTTGCCGTCGGCGCTCGTCGCAGCCACCGATGCTCGTAGTCCGGCGGGCGGAAGCGCAGCGGGAGTGTCCCCCATGAAACTCATGCGAGCACGTGCGCCGCTCATCGGCAACGAGCGATTCTGGAGCGACCCCGCGATCGTCCGCGGGCAGGAGGTCCCGCGCCCGTTCCTTCACTGGTACGAGCGGGTGCTCCTCGAGGACGCGTCGGCGCGCCTCGTCGAGCGATTCGGCGAGGTGCGGTTGATCCACGTCGTGGGGTGCGGGCCGGGGCGGGAGGTGCCGATGGTGCGTTCGGCATTCTCCGATGCGCGCATCGTGGCCTCGGACATCTCTCGCGCGATGACGGAGGCGTGCGCGCGCAACCTGGCGCGCTGGAGCGCGACGGACCAGGTGGAGGTGCGATGCGCCGAGGCCCGCACGCTGCGGCACGACGGCCGGCGGGCGGAGCTCGTGGTCATGCTCAACAGCGTGCTCACGTACGTCACGCCGCGCGCGGACCGCGGCGACACGCTGGCCACCCTCCACGGGCTGCTCGCTCCGGGTGGGCTGCTCGTCGGCACGGTGCAGCACAGGTGGGGCGCCCCGGCCAAGTCCGCCTACTTCGCGCTGCGCCGCGTGCTGCACGCGTTGGGGATCGTCAGGCGCGAGGCGGGAGAGCGCACCGTGCGCCTGGACGGGCTCCGGCGCCGGCTCTACTACTTCACGCCCGCCGAGATTCGTCAGGCGCTCCGGGTCGCAGGCTTCCAGCCGATGCTCGTGCAGCCGCTGCGCCGCCTCGCTGGCGCGCGGGGGATGCCCTACCGCTGGCGCGGCGACAACAATCTCGTCTTCACCGGCGAGGCGTGAGCCTCAGGGTCGCTCGAGCGTCCGGTCGCGCCGCGCCGCCGGGGCCACGGCCGCCATCCCGGCTGTCGCGACGAGCGCGATCGCCGCGCCGAACGTGAACGCGGCGCGAGCCCCGGCACGATCCCAGATCGCCCCGAAGATGAGCGAGGCGGGGAGCGCGCCGACACCGATCGCGAGGTTGTACCACCCGAACGCCGCGCCCCGCCGCGTGGCGGGCACGAGGTCGGTGACGAGCGCCTTCTCCACCCCCTCCGTGAGCCCGAAGTAGACGCCGTACACCGCGAACAGCGCCCACGCCTGCCACGCCGCGCTCGCGCGGCCGAAGAGCAGGTACACCACCCCGTAGAGCAGCCACCCCGCCACGATCAGCGGCTTGCGCCCGATCCGGTCGGACAGTGCGCCCCCCGGCGTGCTCGACGCGGACTTCACCACGTGCAGCATCGCCCAGAGGATCGGCGCCAGCGCCGCTGGCACGCCGAGCTGCGTGGCGCGCAGCAGCAGGAACGCATCGGTGGAGTTGCCGAGCGTGAAGAGGAGCAGCACGCCGAGGTAGGCCCAGAAGCGGGTGCCGAGCGGGCTCGCGCCGTCCGCGCACGCCACGCTCGGCGCCGGTCGCGCCGGCTCGCGCGGCACGTCGCGCACCGCGACGAGGAGCACCACCACGGCGATGACGCCGGGGATCGCGGCGAGCCAGAACACGTGCCGTAGCGGCGCGTTCTCCCATCGCAGCACGGCGAACGCGATGAGCGGGCCCACCACGGCGCCCGCGTGATCCGACGCGCGGTGGAAGCCGAACGCCCTGCCGCGGATGGAAGGGTGCACCGAGTCGGCGATGAGCGCGTCGCGCGGCGAGGTGCGGAGCCCCTTCCCGATGCGATCGCACACGCGGATCGCCACCACCTGCCCCACGCTCGTCGCTACCGCCACCAGCGGGCGCGCGAGGCTCGCCAGCGAATAACCCGCGACCACGAGCGGCTTCCGCCGCCGCACGCGGTCGGACCACCACCCGCTCGCGAGCTTGAGCAGCGCCGCCGTGGACTCCGCCGCTCCCTCCACCACCCCGATCGCGCTCGCGCTCGCGTGGAGCACCACGCTCAGGAACACCGGGAGGAGCGGGTAGATCATCTCGCTCGACACGTCGGTGAAGAAGCTCACCACCGACAGTGCCACCACGTTCCGCCCGAGCGCCGTGTGCGGCGCCGGGGGCGCGGCGCCGGGTCCCGCGCCCGGCGCCGACGGCTCGCCTACTTCGAGATCGCCACGCCCCACGGCGACTTCCCCGCGCTCACCCGCTTCACCACGCGGTTCGTCGCCGCATCGATCACCGACACGTCGTTCGAGGGACCGTTGGCGGTGTAGATCTTCTTCCCGTCGGGGGTGATCGCGATCCCCCACGGACGCTTCCCCACCGGGAAGGCCGAGATCACCGAATCGGCGCCGGTGTCGATCACCGACACCGTGCCGCCCCGTCCGTTGGTGATGTACACGCGCTTGCCGTCGGGGGAGATGGCCGACCCCATCGGCTTCGCGTTGGGGCTCGTGATCCGGATCGTCTTGAGCACCTTGTGCGCGCGCGCATCGGCCACCGTCACGTTCCCTCCCACCTCGGCGGGGATGTACGCCTTGGCGCCGTCAGGGGTGAACACCACCGAGCGCGGGCGCTTCCCCGCCTGGATGGTGGCGATCACCTTGTTCGTGCCGACGTCGATCGCCGAGACCGTCCCCTTCCCCTCGCTCGTCACCCACACCTCCTTCCCATCCGGCGTGGTGGTGACGCCCTCGGGCTCGGCGCCCACCTTCACCGTGGCGATGATCTTCCCCGTGGCCATGTCGAGCACCGTCGCCGTTCCGGCGTCCTCGTTCGACACGTAGATCCGCTTGCCGTCCGGCGTGATGGCGAACGACTCGGGATCGTGTCCCCCCTGCAGGCGCCCCTTCACCGTGCCGGAGGCGATGTCCACGACCGCGATCCCATCCTTCGACCGGTCGGGGGGCGGGAGCTTCGATTCGTCCACCCCCGGTCCGCCCTTGGGGGATCCGCTCACGGCGACGACGAGCAACGAGCCGTCGGGGCTCACCTTCACGCCGCGCGGGCGCTGTCCCGGATCGATCGTTCCCACCACGCTGTCCGTGGCGGCATCGATCACGGTGATGCTGTTGCCGTCCTCGTTCGACACGTACACCTTCTCGCCGGCCGCGGCGCCGTGCGCGCCCGCGCTGTCGGCCGCCGCCGTCGCGGCGGCCGCCGTGTCGCGCGCGGCGGTGTCCTTGCGACCGGTGCACGCGAGGACGCCGAAGGCGGCGAGGCCCGCCAGGGCCGCGCGGTGACGAAGCATCCCGTCGATCATCGAGCTCATCTCCTGTGAACGTGTCCGCGGGCGCGCGAGGCGGGCGTCCGCTCAGGCCAGCCCCATCCCCCAGCGCGCGAGCGCGGTGGGCAGGGCGCCGTACGACAGCAGCTCATCGTGGAACGCCGCGAGAGAGAACGCGTCGCCGCTCGCGAGGCGCGCGTCGTCGCGCAGGCGCGCGATCTCGCGGCATCCCACGGCATAGCAGAGCTGGTACGTGGGGTAGGCGCAGTAGCGCGCCGCCTCGGCGGCGGCCGCCGCCGGCTCCAGCCCCACCTCGTCACGCAACCGCCGGGCCGCCTCGCCCACGCTCATCCCCTTCGTGTGCAGCGACACGTCCAGCACCACCCGGAGCGCGCGCCAGAGCCTGTGCCGGGCATGGAGGAGACGCTCCGCCGGCGAGTGGAGGAAGCCCACCTCCGCCATGAGCGCCTCGGAGTACACCGCCCACCCCTCGCGGGTTGCCGGCGTGCCGATCACGCGCCGCACGACGCTCGGCAGGGCGTTCCCCACCACGATCTGCTCGTGGTGCCCCGGCACCCCCTCGTGCACGACGGTGCTCGGCAGCTCCGCGCGGCTCGCGGCGCGCCACGGCTGCCCGGGCTCGGGGAGGGTGACGAAGAACGTGCCGAGCTGGCGCTGGTCGAACGCGCCCGGTCCCTGGTACGCGGCGATGGGCACGAGCGCGCGGAGGAACGCCGGCGTGGCGACCACGCGCAGCTCCGCCGGCGGCACGCGCATCAGGGCGTGCTCCACGGTGAAGTCGCGCGCCGCGCGCAGCGCCTCGGCGTACTCCTCGAGCACCGTGCCTGGCGCGGGCGTGTCCGCGCGGAGTTGCGCCACCAGCTCCGGCCACGGCGTGCCAGGGGAGATCTCCGCCGCGATGCGCTCCAGCTCGGCGATCGCTTCCGCGTACAGGCGTTCGCCGTAGCGCAGCAGCTCGTCCGCGCTCTCGCGGATCAGGTGCGCCGTGTGCAGCTTGCGATCGAACAGGTCGCGGCCGATGGCCCAACGGTCCTCGGCCGCGCGCTCCGCCATCTCGTCCAGCGCGCCGCCGAACTCGGTGAGCGCATCCACCGCTTCCTTCCGCGCCTGCGCGAGCTCCAGCGGCTCGAGCGACGACAGGTCGAGCGCGGGGTCGTCCAACCCATCGCGCACCAGCGCCACGCCGCCGGGCAGCATCGCGCCCGCGAGCGCGACGAGCGGACGCGCGGGCTGGGTGAGCACCTCGCGCGCCACGCGCAGCAGCTCGGGGAGCGCGCGCAGGCGAGAGAGCAGCGCGGCCGCGCGGTGCTCCGCCGGGCGCTCGTCGCGCACCATGAGCAGGAACAGCCCCTCGAGCGCGTGCGACAGATGGAACGCGGGATTGAACGCGAACGGCCGCTCGCGCTCGAGCACCAGCAACTCGTGCCTGGCATCCTGCAGGACGGCCGTGCGGTCGATCTCCTCGTCGAGCGACTCGGCCGGCGCCTCCTCGAGGGCCGACGTGTAGCTGCGCAGCGCCGCGATGTGCTCGCGCACCGACGCCGCGTCCCACCGCCCGTACTCCCCGTCGAGCTCCCGCCGCCCCGCGTGCGTGGCGTCCACCGGGTGGATGCGCCAGTGCAGGTCGAGATACCCGCCGATGATGTCCGCGAGCGATCCGCTCACGCGCCCGCCGGCTCGCGCCGGAACTCGTGCACCATGCCGTGCAGCTCGTCGTCGAGCAGCACGCGGCTCACCTGCTTGGCCGCGTCGAAGATGTGCTGGCAGAGCGCCTGGTCGCCGGGGTCGTACCCGTGCTCCTCCAGCCAGCACCGCACGTTCGAGAGCCCCGACATGTGCGAGACCTCGATGCGCTGCGCGAGCCCGAAGGCGCCCGCGGGGACGCCGGAGTACACGCGGTCGGCGAGCCACGCGTGCCCCTTCCGGCGCGCCTTGATGATCGCCGCGGCGTGCACGCCGGTGGCGGTGCGGAACGCATCGGCGCCGAGCACCGGGTAGTTGGACGCGATCGTCACGGCGCAGGCGCGCGACGCCACGCGACAGTAGTCGGGGAGGCGGCTCAGGTCGTGGTGGTGCGCCCCGAGCAGGGTGAGATTGATGAGCAGCAGATCCATCTCCGCGTTCCCCACCCGCTCGCCGATGCCGAGCGCCGTGCCGTGCACGCGGTCCACGCCGGCCTCGATGGCCGCCAGGCAGTTCGCCAGCCCGAGCCCGCGGTCGCGGTGCCCGTGCCAGTCGAGCTTCACGTCCTCCCCGCTCGGCGCGATCACCTCGTCGCGAACGAAGCGCACGAGCGCGCGCGCGCCGTCGGGGGTCACGTGCCCCACCGTGTCGGCGAGGCAGATGCGCCGCGCGCCGCAGCGGATCGCCGTGTCGTACAGCGCCTTGATCGTGGCCGGCGCGGCGCGCGTGGTGTCCTCGGTCACGAACATCACCGGCAGCCCCTCGTGCACGGCGAACGTCACCGCGTCCTCGGTGGCGCGCAGCATCCGGTCGAGCGTCCAATCCTCGGCGTACTGGCGGATCGGCGACGACCCGATGAACGTCGCCGCCTCGAGCGGCATGCCGACCTCCTGGGAGATGCGCGCCAGTGGTACGAGATCGCTGCGCACCGTGCGCGCGGCGCAGTTGGGGCGCAGCGGGAGATGCGCATCGGCGATCTCCCGCGCGAGCACGCGCGTGTCGTCGTTTGCGCGGGGACCGGCGCCGGGGAGACCGATGTCGGCGGATGCGATTCCGAGCTCGGCCATGAGATGGAGGAGGTCACGCTTGTCGTCGATGGCCGGATCGGTCACCGACGGGCACTGCAGACCGTCACGCAGCGACTCGTCGTTCAGCTCGACCCGGCACGAGGCCCAGTCGAAGCTGCCGGGCGTCGTGTTCCAGTCGTAGATGAGGTCGCGTTCCTGCATCGGGCCACCACGAAGAGTGATCGATGCCCGGCGCCGGGGCGCCGGAGGGTCCCTGGTTGAATGTACCCCCCGGCCACGGGGAGACAATATCCGGGCGCTCCCCGGGGTGGACCTTGCGATTCCTCCGCGGCCGAGTCAATTGAGGGCATGACTCCACGCCCCGCGTTCCGCGATCTCTGGAACAGCGCACCGCTCGCGAGCGCGCGCCGTGCGCTCGCCGCGCGTGACGAGGAGATCCTGGCGACGCAGGTGGCGGTGTCGGAGATCGCCGCGCCGACGGGAGAGGAGCACGAGCGCGGTGAGTGGGTGGCGAGCAGGTTCCGCGCGCTCGGCCTGCGCGACGTGCGCATCGACGACGCCGGGAACGTGATCGGTCGCCGGCCGGGGATGACGGACGGACCGCCGGTGGTGATCTGCGCGCACCTGGACACGGTGTTCCCGCGTGGAACGACGCTGCGCGTGCGGCGCGCCGGAGCGCGCTACGCCGGCCCGGGGATCGGCGACAATGGCCGCGGGCTCGCGGTGATGCTCGCCCTGGCGGGGACGATCGACGGCGTCGCCCTCCGCACGCGCGCACCGGTGGACTTCGTCGCGACGACGGGGGAGGAAGGGACGGGCGACCTGCGCGGCGCGAAGGCGCTGTTCGGCCGCATCGCCTGCGACGCGGCCGGCGCCCGTGCCGCGATCGCGCTCGACGGCGCGGGGGACGAGCGCATCGTGCACCGTGCGCTCGGCTCCCGCCGCTTCCGCATCACCTTCCGCGGCTCCGGCGGGCACAGCTGGACGGCGTACGGCGTGCCGAACGCGGTACACGCCGCGGCGATCGCCGCCGCGCGCCTCGCGCGGCTCGCGCTCCCGGCCGAGCCGCGCACCACGCTCTCCGTGGGGCGCATCGGCGGCGGCATCTCCGTGAACTCCATCCCCGACGAGGGGTGGCTCGAGGTCGACCTGCGCTCCGTCTCGTCGTCGCTGCTCGACCGCTTCGACCGCGAGATCCGCGTGGTGGCGCGCGCCGCGGAGCAGGAGGAGAACGCGCGCCGCGTGCCCGGCACGCCGCCGCTCCGCTGCACGGTGTCGGTGATCGGCGACCGGCCGAGCGGAGAGACGCCAGCGGAGCACCCGCTGGTGCGGATGGCGATGGAAGCGACGCGGCTCGTGGGGCGCGCGCCGGAGCTGGCCACGGCATCCACGGACGCCAACGTCCCCATCGCGCTCGGCATCCCGGCCATCGCCATCGGCGCCGGCGGCCGCGGCGGCGACGCCCACACGCCCGCCGAGTGGTTCGAGAACGTGGACGGCCAGGCCGGCGTGGCGCGGGCGCTCGGGATCGTGGTCGGGGCGGCGGACTAGTTAGGGGCTAGGACGAGAGGGTAGGACCTGGTGGCTGGACCACCGTGAAACGCGTGTGGCGTGTGGGAGACCGACGGGATGAGGAGGGAGGGACGGCGCGTGCAGGCTCGGGTGTAGGCGGACTCTCTCTACCGCCGAACCTACTCGCGCTCTACCTACGCCCTCTCGCCTACCACCGCCTTCTACACGCCACACGCGCCCCATTCTATTTCCCATTCCGACCTACCCCGCTCCTATCCCCTCACTTCGGAGTGGTCCCCGAGCGTCACCGCGCCCCGCACCCCCTCCACCACCACGTCGTTCCCGATCATCGAGGCGTGCAGCTTGGAGCCCTTGATGCGCGCGTTCCGCCCCACCACCGCATCGCGGATCTCGGAGCCCTCCACCACTGTCCCCGCGCCGATGGAGACGTTGGGGCCCACGGTGGAGTTCCGGAGCACGACCCCCTCCTCGATGTACACCGGATCGAAGATGCGCGAGTGCTCCGTCGTCGCCGGGCGGCGCGCCCGCCCCTTCTCCAGCATCACCCGGTTCGTCTCCAGCAGCGTGTCGAGCTTCCCCGCGTCGTACCACCCCTGCACGTCCACCACCTTCAGCTTCGCCCCCTTGTCGATCATGTACTGGAAGGCGTCGGTGAGGTAGTACTCCCCCTTGTTCGGGGGCTGCCGCATCACGTGGTCGATCCCCTCGTACAGCAGCTGCCAGTTGCGAATGTAGTACAACCCGATGTTCGCCCGCTTGGAGATCGGCGTGGAGGGCTTCTCGACGATCTTCGTCATGAAGCCCTGATCGTCCGTCACCACCACGCCGAAGCGCTGGTAGTCCTCCACCTCCTTCACCCAGATGATCCCATCAGCATCGGTCGTGTTGATGATCGAGAGGTCGGCGTCGAAGATCGTGTCCACGAAGATGATGAGCACCGGCTCGTCCACCCACGGGCGCGCCAGCTCCACGGCGCTCGCCGTCCCGTTCTGCACCGCCTGTTCCACGAACACCGACGGGAAGTCGTAGTGCGAGCGCACCCACTCCTCCACGCGCTCCTTGAGGTGCCCGGTGATGTAGATCACCTGGTCCACGCCGCCGAGGCGCACCAGGTCGTCCATGATGTACGCCATCACCGGCTTGCCGGCCACTTCCAGCATCGGCTTCGGCGTGATGTGCGTGTGCGGGCGCAGCCGCGTCCCCTTGCCCGCGAGCGGAATGATCACCTTCATGGCGCGCTCGTCCCCTCCCGTCCGTATCGGTCACTGAGTCGCACGACGTCGTCGAGGTCCGGCGTGGATGCCTCGAGCACGTCGCAGTCGGTCACCGCTTCCATGTAGTGGATCGTCTCCGGCGTGATGCGGAAGGCGTCCCCCTCCTTGAGGTGCATGTCGCGCATCTCGCCATCCACCTGCACCCAGTAGGTCAACTGCCCCGACAGCAGGTACACCGTCTCGTCCTTGCGCCGGTGGTACTGCACCGAGAGTGCATGACCGGCGTTGATGTGGAGGATCTTTCCCACGTACCGGTCGGTATGTGCCCAGATCACCTCGTGCCCCCACGGCTTCGGCACGATCGTCACCTCGCTGCGCCCGCTCACGCGATCTCCTCGGTGTGGCTTCGTGTGGACGATGGCCCATGGGCGGCGATGCGGCGGTGGATGCACGCTCCGCACCAGCGTCCGCGTGCATCGCGCCGCGCCCCGCCATCGTCGGCGCCCGCGGCGCCGCCGGAATATCGCCCGCCACAGAGCTTGCCGTCACCCCCGCCACCCCGAAGGGCACGCTTCCTGCCCTCCCCGTCCGCATGCTCCTCTCCCCGCGGTACCTGCCGCGACTCGCGGCGATGGTGGGGTTGTTCACCCGGTATGGCCTCGCGGACTTCGCCCAGCGGCAGGGCCTGCACGCGCTCGCGCCGGAGGAGCTGGACGCCGAGCGCGACGACCACGCCGGCGACACGCTGTCGGCGCGCGAGCGCGCGGTGGCGTTCCGGAAGCGGCTCGTGGAGCTCGGACCGGCGTACGTGAAGCTCGGCCAGGTCCTCTCCACCCGGGCCGACCTTCTCCCTCCCGCGTACATCGAGGAGCTGGAGCACCTGCAGGACGACGTCGGCACCGTCCCGCTCGACCAGATCGAGGAGACGATCGAGCGGGAGCTCGGCGCGCGCATCGGCAAGCTGTTCGCCTCCTTCGACCCCGAGCCGCTCGCCAGCGCGAGCCTCGGTCAGGTGCACGCCGCCGAGCTGCGCGACGGACGCCAGGTGGTGGTGAAGGTGCAGCGCCCCGACATCCGCGGGCAGCTCGCCGGGGATCTGGAGTTCTTCGCCGAGCTGGCGCGCTTCGCGTCCGACCACACGCGCATGGGCGAGCGGATGGACATGGTCGGGATCGTCCAGCAGCTCGAGCACGCCCTCGCCGACGAGCTCGACTACCGGGTGGAGGCGCGGAACGCCGCGAGCTTCCGCCGCGCCCTCTCCCGATACCCCCATCTGCTCATTCCTCGCGTGATCGAGGCGTACAGCACCGAGCGGGTGCTCACCATGGAGCGGGTGCGCGGGATCAAGGTGAGCGAGATCCCCGCCGTGAGCCGGGTGGAGCGCGACTTCCGCACCGTCGCCGACGAGTTCGCGAAGGCGTACCTGGAGCAGATCACCATCGCCGGCCACTTCCACGCCGACCCGCACCCGGGGAACGTGCTCGTGCTCTTCCCCGAGCAGGCGAACCCGCGCACCCCCGCCGAGCTGTCGTCGGCGGACAGGCGGCGCGAGCGGCGGCCGGCGGCCACCTCGCTCGCGCGCCTCGAGCAGGAAGCGGAAGCGTCGGCCGGCGTCGCGGCGCCCCCCGACGAGCCGAAGCTCGCGCTCATCGACTTCGGGATGACCGCGCACCTCTCCACCTCGCTCCGCGAGCGGATCGTCACCATCCTGCTCGACCTCGCCGACGACCGCGGGGACGACGTGGCCGCCGCGCTCATCGAGATCGGCGACGCCACCGACGACTTCGACCGGACCGCCTACGTGCGCCAGGTGTCGCAGCTCGTCACCGAGAACTACGACCGCTCCGTGGGCGAGCTGCAGGCCGGCGCGGTGATCTACGAGATCATCGACACCTCGTTCCGCAGCGGCCTGCGCCTCCCCGCCGAGCTCACGATGCTCGCCAAGGCGCTGTTCAACCTCGACGCGGTGAGCCGAGCGCTCGATCCCACCTTCAATCCGGTGGACGCCATCCGCGAGTTCGGCCGGCGCATCGTCGCCTCGCGCGCGCGGCGCGAGCTGTCGCCGCGCCGCATCTACCAGATCGCCACGCAGGCGTCCAACCTCCTCGACGTGCTCCCCCGGCGCGTGGACCGGATCACCGACCGGCTCGCGTCCGGCGACCTCGGCGTGAAGGTGGATGCCCCGCAGCTCGGATCGCTGCTGAACGGGCTCCAGAAGGTGGCCAACCGCATCCTGTCAGGACTCGTGCTGTGCGGCCTGCTCATCGCGAGCGCGATGCTCATGCCGTACCGCCGGCAGCTCGGCACCGCGGGCTTCGTGATCGCCGCGGCGGTCGGGATCTACATGGTGATCAACATCCTGATCTCCGACCGCCACGGGCGCGCCTGACGATCAGCGCCCCAGCTCCACCACCCAGTTCACGCGCGCGCGCGACGGCACGCCGGCGCGGCGCACCCAGAGGGGCACGTCCACGCGCAGCGACACCGGCCGGTCGTAGAGCGCGCCGCGCAGCGACACCCCGAGCCCCGCGTCCGCGAACGCGCGCGGCCGCTCCCCCGGCGCATCGAGCACCGCCCACGCCCCGTCGCCGAACGCCCCCACGCGGAGCTGCGGCAGCGGCGACCGCGGCTTCGGCGTGAACAGCGCCGCCGACAGCTCGGCGCTGGCGGACGCCGCGCGCTTCACGCGCAGGAGCGGCGAGTAGCCGCGCACGCCCGCGCCGCCGGGGGAGATCACGTGCACGTCGCTCCGCGCGAACGGCGCGCCGCGCCCGCGCATCAGGTGGTCGTCGAAGGTCTCCGTGGGGTCGAGCGCCGACAGGCCGAGCGATCGCTGCGCCGGCGCCCGATCGCTCGCCCCGCCGTACACCCGCAACCGTCCCTCGAGCTGCCGCCAGTTTGCCAGCCGCTTCGTCCCTTCCCCTTCGACTTCCGCGCGCTCGAACATCCGCGACCCCGACGGCCCGCTCCGCGGCGCGACCACGCCGCCGAGCACCCGCGCGCGCGCCGCCAGCGAGCGCGGCGCGCGCGAGTGCCAGGACATCTCCGCGCTCGCATCCACCACGCTCGCGTTCTCCCACCGCGCCGAGTCCACCCACGCGAAGTCGTACGGGAGCGTCGCCGTCGCGGCGAGGGTGACGAGCTTGCGCGGGCCGTTGGCGTAGTAGAACGGGCTCCGGTCCCACGTCTTGCGGAGGTCCAGCTTCGCGATCCCGTCGAGCAGCCACGCGCCGGCGCCGAGCCCCACCGCGGGGCGGTCGGCGAACGGCAGCCGCGGGTTCCGCGTCGCGATCCACCCCTGCACGGCCGGCGCGCTCCGCCCGTCCGGCGCGCGAGGGGGCACGGCCAGCCCGAGCTCCCACCGTCCGAGCCACCCCTGATAGTTCGTCCGCGCGCGGAGCGCCGGCGTGAGCCCGCCAGGATCGGTGTACCAGAGCAGCGGCGAGAGCGCCACGATCTCGCGGTCGCGGTCCGCCTGGTCGAGGAAAGGCCAGTCCGCCACCACGCGCCGCTTCCCCGCGCCGATGCCGAGCACCCCTCCGCCGGCGTCGTTGCGCCGGTCCCAATCCTCGGTGATGTGCCGCGGATCGAGCGCCACCTCGCGCGGACGCTGCGTGGTGCGCACCTCCACCCACTGGTCATCCTCCAGCGGCGAGCCGCGCACCACCACCCACCCGCTGTCGGTGCGCACCCCCACCGGCATCGGATGGCGATACTCCCCCTCGCGCACGATGCGCGCGCGCGTCACCCACGCGTCCCCATCCCGCCGCGTGCGCGTGTCGCGCAGCGCGTAGTCGATCAGCCCCGTGTGGTGCACCCACTGGTCGAAGAACCACCCCAGGTCGCGCCCCGACACGCGCTCCGCCGAGCCGCGCATCGCCCGCTCGTCCACGTGCTTGAACTTCCACCGCGCGTAGTAGTCGTGCAGGAACGCCACCATGAGGCTGTCGCCGAGCACGTCGCGCAGCGCCCCGTACATCAGCGACGCGCGGCCGTAGACCATCTGGTTGTAGATCCCGAACTCGTTGAAGTCGTACGCCGGGATCCCGATCGGCTGCGCCCGCCCCCGCAGGTCGAGCTCGAACTGCTCCATCTCCCCGCGGTCGAGCAGCGGCGGCTGCGCGGCGAGCGCCCGGTAGCCCGTGGGCGGCTTCCCCAGCGCCGGCGCCTCCCCGCGCGAGCGCTCGGGGAGCGTGAGCTTCTCCGCCCACGACGTCTGGTAGTCGGTGAGCCCCTCGTCCATCCACCCCGAGCGCCACTCGTTGTTCGCGAGCATCCCGTACGAGTAGATGTGCCCCGTCTCGTGCAGCACCAGCCCCTGCGACATCCCGCCGTACATCACGAGCATCGGGAACTCGGTGGCGCCCCCCTCCAACCGGTGCGTGCCGGAGACCTGCGGGTAGGCGTACGGGCCGTAGATGCGCTCGAGCCACGACAGCGCGTGCTCGATGTAGCCCACCGCCTTCCCGTTCCCCCACTGCGCCTCGTCGCCCGGGCGGTAGAGCACGTGCACCGGGATCGAGTCGCGGTACATCGCCCCCTCGTAGATGAAGTCGGGGGACACGGTCCACGCGAAGTGGTGCACGCGGTGCGCGAGGAAGCGCACGCGCCGGTAGCCGTCGGGAACGGTGGTGGTGTCGTCGTCCACCGGGCCGTACGCATCGGCGCCGAGGTTGACCGTCCCCCATCTCAGCTTGCGCGCCCACCCCGGGTCCCCTTCCACCGGGACGCCGGTGGCTCCCACCACCTGGTCGCGCGGGAGCAGGAGCGTGACGTCGTACGTGCCGAACTCGCCGTACAGCTCCCCCGCCGGCACGAACGGGTTCGCCTCCCAGCCGAGGCGGTCGTACACGGCCACCTTCGGGTACCACTGCGCGAAGTCGTACTCGCGTCCGCGGCGCCCCTGCCGGCGGTAGATCGTGGCCGAGGGGCGCGCGTCCCACGCGAAGCGCACGGTGAGCGAGTCGCCGGGCGCGAGCGGGTGCGGGAGCGCGAAGCGGGCGACGGTGCTGTCGGGCGCGAACGGATACTCCACGCGCACCGGCTCCCCGTCCACCGTGGGCGGCGCGGTGAATCGCTCGTAACCGTAGTTCGGCTCGGCGAGGTGCTGGAAGCGTACGCGCCCCTCGCGCTCGTCCACCGCGCTCCAGCGGGAGCCGGGACGGAAGGCGTTGAGGTACTGGTGCACGTACATCTCGCGGAGCGTGTCCGGCGAGTGGTTCGCGTAGCGCAGCACCGCGGTGGCGTGGACGTTCTGCGCGCGCTCGTCGAGGCGCGCGACGATGCGGTAGGCGACGTGCTGCTGCCAGTAGCCGGTGGTGTCGCCGGCGGCGTTGGGCGGCGTGGTGGGCGAGGCCTGTTGCAGTACGAGGGCGAGGGCGAGGAGGAGCGGCATGACTCGTCAGGAGGTGGAAAACACGAACGCGGCGCCCCCGGAGGGGCGCCGCGTAACGTAGGCCGCGTGCACGCCGCGCGCGAGGGCGCGCGGCCCGCTCACCGCGCGACGCCGAGCATGCGCGCGCGCAGGGAGCTCAGACGCCGGCGCACGGATCCGTCCATCACCGTGTCGCCCACGCGCACGATCGTGCCGCCGAGAATCTCGGGGCGGACGTGGAAGTGCGGGATCACCTGCTTCCCCAGCACGCGCGACAGCTCGCGCGCGGTGGCCTCGCGCAACTCGTCGTCCGGCTCGCGCGCCACGGTGACCTCCGCGTGCACGCGCCGCTGCCGCTCATCCACGATCACGTGATACTGCTCGGCGATCTCGGGGATGAGGTGCTGGCGCCGGTGCGACACCACCGCCGTGAGGAAGCGCACGAACAGGCGCGGCAGGCGGTCGGCGAACGCCCTGGCGATGATCTCGTTCTTCTCCTCGGCGCTCACGCGCGGCGACTCGAGGAACCGCTGCAGGCGCACGTCCCCCTGGACGGCCGCGGTCACCTCGTCGATCATCGCGCCCCAGCCATCCAGGTCGCCGGCGCGCTGGGCGAGCTCCGCCAGCGCCTCGGCGTAGTTGCGGGCGATCGTCGGCTCGCGCATCAGCGCGCCCCGCCGTTCGGCGTGAGCGAGGCGAGGAAGCTCTCGACGAGCGCGCGGTTGGTGGAGTCATCGAGGTTCTTCTCGATCACCTTGCTCGCGCCCTTCACGGCGAGATCCACCGCCTCGCGCCGGAGCGCGGCGATCGCGCGGTCGCGCTCGGCCTCGATCTCCTGGCGCGCGCGCTCGAGGATCTGCTGCTGCTCGCGGTGCGCCTGGCCGACGATCTCGTCGCGCACCTTCTCCCCCGCCGCGCGCCCCTCCACGATGAAGCGCTGCGCGTCGGCGCGCGCCTCATCCACCAGGCGGCGGTGCTCCTCGAGGAGCGCGGCGGCCGCCTCGCGGTCGCGCTTCGCCTCCTCGATCGCCTCCTCCAGCGCCCGCTCGCGCGCCTCCACGGCGCCGATGATCTTCGGGAACGCGAACTTCGCGAGGACGACGAGCAGGACGATGAAGATGATCAGCGTCCAGAACATCAGCCCGGCGCTCGGCGCGAGCAGGTTGGGTGGCGCGGCGTGCCCTTCCTGGGCGGCGGCCGGGAGCGCGGTGCCGAACGTGAGCAGCGTGGCGAGCAGCGAGGTGCGCATGAGCTTTCCCGCGAAGGGTGAACGAGTGGCGAGCGGGGCCCCGGGGCCCCGGCTCGCACGCTCTCAGAACTTGTTCTGGATCAGGAACGTCACGACGACGGCGAACAGCGCCACGCCCTCGATGAGCGCGGCGAGAATGAGGCCGGCCGTCTGGATCGCGCCCGCCGCCTCGGGCTGGCGCGCCATGCCGTCGGCCACCTGGCCGCCGATGCGGCCGATGCCGATGCCCGCGCCGATCGTCGCCAGACCGGCGCCGATCCCGGCGCCGAGCATCCCCCACGCGCCGGTGTAGTCGCGCGAGAACGCGCCGACGGCCTGCATGAGAGCGAAGAAGTGCGTCATTGGGTCACTCCACGTACGAAGGTGGTCGTCATCGCTCCGCGCCGACGGCGGCACGGCCGCCAAGGACGCCGCCCGTCACCGAGGCCCGGGCCTCAACGGGCTTCCCCGGTCGCCCGACCGGGTACGTCGCGCGCGGGTGGGAGCGACAGCCGCGCGGTGAATCCCACACCGGGCGCCGGAGCGCCCGGACCGTCACATCAGTGCCCGCCCGATCGGATCAGCCCGATGAACACGCACGAGAGAATCGTGAAGATGTACGCCTGCAGGAACGCGACGAACAGCTCGAGCATGCTCACCGCCACGCCCATGATCACCGGCCCGGTGGCCACCGCGTAGCTCTGGAAGGTGAAGATCAGGCTGATGAGCGCGAGCAGCACCACGTGCCCCGCCGTCATGTTCGCGAACAGTCGCACCGCGAGCGCGAACGGCTTGGTGAGCTTCCCGACGATCTCCACCGGCGTCATGATCAGGAACATGACCGGCTTGAGCACCAGCGGCATGTCCTTCGGCGGGATGTAGAAGATCGTCTTGAGGTAGCCGAGCCCCTGCGTCTTGATCCCCGAGATCTCCACCACCACGAAGGTGATGATCGCGAGCATCGCCGTCACCGAGATGTTCCCGGTGGCGGTCGAGCCGTAGGGGATGAGGCCGAGCAGGTTGGCGAACAGGACGAAGAAGAAGAGTGTGAGGCCGAAGGGGACGTACGCGTTGCCGTGGTGTCCGACGTTCGGCAGGATCACCTCGTTCCGCAGGTAGAGCACCACCGCCTCGAAGCCCGCCGCCCACCCCTTGGGCGCGCCGTGCTCCTCCGTGTGCCGCTCGTGCGAGATCGCCGTGGGCACGAGGATGAGCAGCACGAGGAGCGCCGCGATCCAGAGCATCACCACGTGCTTGGTGGGGGAGAGGTCCACCGTGATCCCGCCGATCTGCACGGGCTTCCAGCGGGGCAGCTCCACCTCGCCGATGAACGGCAGCTCCAGGAAGTGCGAGTCGGTGATGTGCGGGGTGATGATGTCCACCGGCTGCGACTGCTCGCCGGTGAGGTGTTCCCCGTGAGGCCCCACGCGCACCTGCGTGGCGGGAGCGATCACCGCGGGCGTCGTGACCTGCAGCGACGGCGCCGGGGTCGCCGGAATCCCGCGCGACGGCGCCGCGGGCGCGGCGGGGGACGCGACGAGCGCGAGCGAGAGCAGGAGCGTGCCGAGCGTCATGGCTTGAGCAACACCGGTTCGACGAGCGTGGACAGGAAGAAGAACGTCACCAGACTGAAGAGCGCCGACGCCGGGGGGAGATTCATCCCCCGCAGCACGAGGAACGCGTAGATCACCAGCACCACGAACCGCAGGAGGATCCCGAGCCCCCACGCCGCGAACACGTTCGTGCCCCGCACGACGAGCATCACGGCGAACGCGAACAACTGCACCCCGAGGGCCACGGCCGCGCTCACGGCGATGGCCCGGTGGTCCGCGGGCGACCGGAAGAGCAGCCCGTACAGCACACCCACCACGCCGATGAGCCCCAGCGACACCGCGGCGAAGATCGAGAAGCGCTTCACCGGTTCGTGCTCCCCCCGTCCTCGCGGTCGTCGCGGTCGTCGCGCTGATGGGCGGTGAGCGCGCGGATCATCGAGTAGAAGCCGGCCGCCGCCCCCAGGAACACGCCGACGATGAGAAACGCCGGCGCCGTGCCGAGCTTGCCGTCCACCCACTTCCCCAGGTACAGGAAAAGGAGGATCGAGATGACGAGCTGAAATCCGTGCCCGGCGAAGGACGACGGCGACACGGTGCGCGCCGCCCGCTTTCCCGGACCCGTCGAGCCCGTACCCGGTCGCTCCCTCTCGTGGGCCATTCCGGCGCGGAATCTACCCGCTTGTGAAATTTTTCGCAAGCGAATCCGACCCCACGCCCCGAACGCCCACCGAAACGCGCGTGTGCCAACCAAGTCCCTGCCACGCCCACACTTACGTGTTACCTCCGCCTTGACGGGTCGTCCTACTGTCGATAACTTCACCGCCCGTCACAATTGTGATTCGACCGCCCCCGGACGGTCGGCCGCGCTCGCCCGGTGTTTCGCAACTCATGACCTCCCGTCTCCTCATCTGGCTCCTCTGCGCAGGCGCGCTCGTGCTCGCCTGTGGGCCTCACGCGCGGCACAACGAATCCTCCGCCAGCACCACCGACGCCCGTCCCGCGACGCCCGTCCCCGACGACCGCGCCCTCGCCACCTCCGCCAACGTCAAGGTCGAGCATGGAGTCGCCTTCTCCCTCCACGTCACCAACCTCGCCGACCACGCCGTGGAGCTCGACTTCCCGAGCGGGCAGACGCACGACTTCGTCGTGATCGACTCCCTCGGCCGCGAGGTCTGGCGCTGGAGCGACGGACGCCTCTTCACCCAGGCGTTCCAGAACCGGCTCCTCGACACCAAGGAGACCGCCACCTACGAGGAGCACTGGGACGGACGCGGGCGCCGCGGGCACTTCACCGCCATCGCGCTCCTCAAGAGCAGCAACCACCCCGTCGAGGAGCGCGTTTCCTTCACGCTCCCCTGAGCGGCTCGTCAGGCACGGGCGCGCGCGGCCCCCGCTCGGCATCGCCGGCGGGGGCCGCTTGCATCATAGGGTGACCCATCGGCGCCCTCTCGCGTCCTCCCCACAGCGGAGCGCCCCACGAGACGCCTGCTCCGGCCACACCGACCAACCCGACTTCACAGAGGACACCGAATGCACCGACCGGTCTGGAAGGCCGTCGCCCTCACCGCCACCGCCCTCGTCCTGGCCGCGTGCGGCAGCGACTCCACCGGCCCTTCCTTCAGCAAGCTCACAGACGCCGAGCGCGCGTCGCTCCTCTCCGCCTTCACCAAGCTCGACGACTCGCTCTCCAACACCGCCGGCGCCAGCGACGTCGCCACGGGCCTCCAGGGGATATTGATCGCCCTCGGCTCCAATAGCGATGTGGGCGTCACGACCATCTCCGCCGCATCGCTCCGACGCGTCGTCGGCAACGTCTCGGCGATCGCGGAGAACACCACCCTGAGCGGCTCCTTCCGCGTCGTCGGCTTCCGCGCCGCCACCGACACGGGGAGCGCCGGCGACTCGCTGGTGACCACTGGACTGGTCGCCTGGCAGGACTCCTCCGTCGTGATCTTCGCGCTGAAGGACGGCGACGCTCCGGAGACGATCGACGGGGTCGATGGACGGATCGGCATCTTCGTCGCCCCGATGTCCGCGTGGTACGTCAGCGCGGGCTCGCTCACCGCGAGCCAGACGGCGCTCGGCGGCGAGTGCACGCACAACCCGGCCGCCGACTTCGGCGTCCCCGCCACCTGCCACTACAACACGATGAGCGTCGGCCTCGACATGACCGGAACGGAGATCGCTCCCTTCGAGGGGAACCAGGCGTCGGGCAGCCTCACGGGGCGGATCGCGCCGATGACCGTACCCGGGGTGTCCTTCGTCATCTCGCAGTTCTCCGGCCGTCGCGCGTCGCTCTTCGCTGCGACCGCGCGGTAGCGGCAGGCGCAGCGCTTCGATTGCAGTGCGACGGGGGCCGCGGCGAATGCCGCGGCCCCCGTCGCGTTCCTTTCCCGACTCCCGATTCCCGAGTCCCGACCCTTATCGACACGCCGACCACCCGCTACCTTTTCCCCCAGGACCTTCTCGCGAGTAGCAGCGTGGCGACACCAACGAAGATCTCCGGCCCGAGCGACGCGCGCGACCTCGAGCTGCTCGACCAGCTCGCCCGCGCGCGCGCGGCGCTGGTGGAGCAGATCGGCCGCCGCATCATCGGCCAGCACGACATCGTGGACAACCTCGTGGCCGCGCTGCTCAGCGGCGGCCACGCGCTCCTCGTGGGCGTGCCCGGTCTCGCCAAGACGCTGCTCGTGAAGACCGTGGCCGAGGCGCTCGATCTCTCCTTCTCGCGCATCCAGTTCACCCCGGACCTCATGCCGAGCGACATCACCGGCACCGAGCTGCTCGAGGAGGACCACGCCACGGGGCACCGCGTCTTCAAGTACGTGAAGGGTCCCATCTTCGCCAACGCGGTGCTCGCCGACGAGATCAACCGCGCCCCACCGAAGACGCAGGCCGCGCTCCTCCAGGCGATGCAGGAGCACGCCGTCACCGCCGCGGGGCAGACGCACCGCCTGCCGGAGCCGTTCTTCGTGCTCGCCACGCAGAACCCGATCGAGCAGGAGGGGACGTACCCGCTCCCCGAGGCGCAGCTCGACCGCTTCATGTTCGAGCTGCGCGTCGGCTATCCGAGCGCGGAGGAGGAGGAGCGCGTGGTGTCCACCACCACGAGCGACACCGAGGCGATGATCTCCCCCGTGCTCTCGGCGGCGCAGCTCTCCGAGCTCCAGCATCTCGTGCGCCGGCTCCCCGCGCCGCCCACGGTGGTACGCTACGCCGTGCGTCTCGCGCGCTCCACCCGCCCCGATGCCGCCGAAGCGACGCCGGAGGTGAAGCGGTTCGTGAGCTGGGGCGCCGGGCCGCGCGCGTCGCAGTACCTCGTGCTCGGCGCCAAGGCGAAGGCGGCGATGGACGGTCGCGCGGTGCCGGACATCGACGACGTGCGCTCGGTGGCGTTCGCCGTGCTGCGCCACCGCGTGGTGATGAACTTCCAGGGCGAGGCCGAAGGGATGTCCGCCGAGCGGCTCATCCGCCTCGGCGAGTGACGTCGGGATCGGAGCGCGCCGCGATGCGCGCTCCGATCCCACCGTGAAGTCAGCCCCGCCCTTCCCCGTCCTCCGCCTCCTGCGCCAGCCAGCGCCGCCACCACGGCATGCGCGAGTCCTGGCCGATCGTGGCGTCCACCGCGCGGCGCCACGCATCGCGCATCTCCCCGGCGTCGGCGAACCGGTCGTCAGGCGTCGGCGCGAGCCCGCGGCGCAGCCAGTCCGCCACCGCGGGGGGATACGGCGAGAGGTCCACGCGCCCCGCCAGCTCGCGCGCGAGGATGGCGCGTCCGTCTCCCGAACCGAAGGGGGGCGTGCCGGAGAGGAGGAAGACGGTGATCGCCGCGAGGCCGAAGCAGTCCGCCGCGGGCCCCTGCGCTTCCCCCAGAAGCTGCTCCGGCGCCGCGAACTCCGGCGTCCCCGTGGTGCCGCTCAGCCGGTCCTCCCCCGACACCTTCGCCACGCCGAAGTCCGCGATGCGCCAGCGGCGATGCCGGTCGATGAGGATGTTCTCCGGCTTGAGGTCGCGGTGGATGATCCCGATGGCATGCGCGGCGGCGAGGGCATCGAGCACCTGCTCGAGCTGCGCCGCGAACTGGTCGATCGAGCGCGGTCCCGCGCGCGTCACGAGATCGGCGAGCGAGCCTCCTTCGGCCAGCTCCATCGTGTACCAGGCGACGCCGCCGTTCGAGTCCCAGTCGTAGATCGGCACGATCGCCGGGTGCGCGAGCTGCGCCGCGAGCTGCGCCTCGCGCCGGAAGCGGCGCACCGCCGACTCGTCGCTGGCCACGTGCGGGTGGAGCATCTTGAGCGCGACCTCGCGCTCGAGCGTGAGGTCGCGCACGCGCCACACGGAGCCGAAGGTGCCGGCGCCGAGCCGGCTGAGCACCTCGTAGTCCTCGCCGGTGGCCCAGCGCAGGCGCGCCTCCTCCGAGTCGCCGGAGAGGCGCACGCCCGGCACCGCGCCGCTGCTGAAGACCGACGTCCTCCCGCCCACCGCGCGGTCGATCTCGCGCAGCATGGCGGCGATCGAGTGGAAGCGGTCTTCCGGATTCCGCGAGAGCGCGCGCATGATCGCCGCGCTCACCGACTGCGGGCAGTCCGGACGGACGAGCGCGAGCGGGGGCGCCTCCACCGGCGGATACTCGCCGACGAGCGCGGCGTAGCAGGTGGCGGCGAGCTGCCACTGGTCGCTGGCGAAGGTGGGGGTCCACTCGGCGGCGGACCACTCCGGCGGCACCGGCATCCAGCTCCGCTCCGGCTGGAGCCCCGGCGGCACATCCTGCTTCGGGAGCGCCCACTCCCACGCGAGCAGCCAGAGCTGCCCCGTCGGAGTGCGCCACACCGACTCGCCGGAGATCGCGCCGTGCGGCCCACCGGACGAGTGGAGATAGGCGATCGCCATCCCCGCGGCCCGCAGGAGCTGGAGCGCGGTCGCCACATCATCGGTCCCGTTGCGGCGGATGTGGGCGGACACCGTCTCCCCCGAGATCCACCGGCGCACGTACCCCGGCCCGCGGCGGCTCTCCGCGTCCCCCGACCAGTAGTCGTAGGTGGTGGGGATCGAGGGGTGGTTCCGGTGGGCGAGAAAGCGCGCCTCGGCGGCGAGCCATGGGGCGTGCGCCGGATCCGGAGCGCTCACCAGAGAGAGCGAGCGCCCCAGCCCATCGATCACTTCCTGGTAATGGCGGTGCTCTCCCTGCACGCCGTCCGCTCCCCAGCTCCATCCGGCGGGGAGTTGCCACTCGGCGAGGTGCTCGGGAAGTTTGTGCGTGAGGCGATTGGGGACCGGCGCATCGATGCGGTCCGCGCCCGTGGCTCCTGGGGGAATCGTCACGAGCCTAACCTACAGTCGGATCCGACCCCGGCCAAGGCGCTTCCCAGCCATTCACACAACCATCACCGAACCGCTACCTGGATGACCGATCACACCGCCGCGATCGAGTACGAGCCCCTCTTTCCCGACGTCGCCCCACCCGAGCGCGCCACGCGCGGCGCCGCCGGCTACGACGTGCGCGCCCACCTGCGCGGCCGCGACGTGCGCACCGCGCGCGGCGGCGTCACCGGCACCGAGCGCGTGGGGGAAGGGGGTGTGCTGACCCTCGAGCCCGGAGCGATCGCGCTCGTCCCGCTCGGCTTCCGCGCGCGGCTGCCGGAGGGGTACGAGGCGCAGGTGCGTCTGCGCAGCTCCATCGCCTTCCGGAAGGGGCTCGTGCTCCCCAACGCCCCCGGCACCATCGACGCCGACTACCCTGACGAGTGGCTCGTGATGCTCAAGAACGACGGGGCGGAGGCGGTGCTGATCGAGCACGGCGAGCGGATCGCGCAGGTGGTGCTCAACCGGTTCGAGGTGCTGCCGTGGCGGAGCGGCGCGGTGGGAATCACGACAGATCGGACAGGCGGGGTGGGCAGCACCGGCTGACCACCGCGGCGCCCTGGCCTTCCAAGTTCAAGCGGCACAAGGGTATGACGCTGCGCTGACGTGCCTCGTCCTAGATGAGGCACGGGAAACACCCGTCCACTGACAGGGGGTGGACATGATGCGCCTGCGGCTGCTGGGGCAGTCCACGATCGAGATCGGCAGCTCGGTATTGACGCCGGCCGCCGAGACGTTGTTCGCGGCAGCATTGTACCTGGCGTTCGAGCTGCGGCCCGTGCGACGTCGCGACCTGGCGCGACTGCTCTGGCCCGAGGCGCACGAGCATCGGGCGCAGCACTGCCTTCGCCAGGCGCTGTACAGGCTCAAGACGATGGGGGTGGCGTTCCGGAGCGATCGGACGGGCATCATGCTGGCGCCGAAGTCCGTCGCGTCCGACGTGGCGCCGATCCTGTGGACACCCGAGGGCGCCGACCTCGTGGAGCTCGCGGACCGGATCGAGGGCCGCTTCCTCCCCGGCTACGCTCCGCGGTTCTCCGCGGCGTTTGCCGAGTGGGTCGAACAGAAGCGCGACGTGGTGCACTCCGCGCTGCGACGGGTATTGGTGGGGGCCATCGCGACACGGCGCAGGCGAGGAGAGTGGCGCGGTGCCGAGCTGCTCGCTGAGCGCTGTCTCGCGATCGACCCACTCAACGAGGAGGCGACGTTTGCAATCGCCGAGTCGGCGGCGATGCTGGGAAGCAAGATCCAGGCGGTCTCAATCCTCGACCGGTATTTGCGCGAGATCGGCCCCGACGCGCGAGAGATCCGGGTTCCCGCCGCGCTCCTGCGGCGCCGAATCGCAGAGGCGTACGACAGCGAGCCCCTTCCAATGCGCCAGGTGCCTTTGATTGGGCGCGAGGAGGAGATGGCGGAGCTGATGCGGGCCCTGCAGCTCTCCGGTGACGGTCAGGGGAGCGCATACCTCGTGTGGGGAGAACCGGGAATCGGGAAGACACGTCTCGTGACTGAGTTCACACGCCTGGCGGCGTTGCAGCGCGTGCAGGTCGCGAAGGTGGGGTGCCAATCGCACGACGAGCGGCGTCCGATGTCGGCGTTCGTGGATCTCGTGCCCAAGCTGCTCGAGCTGCCCGGAGCCATCGGGTGCTCTCCGGAGACCATGAAGTATCTCAAGCGTCTCATCGCACACGATCCAACGGAGACGACGCTGTCCCCTGACAGCCGAGATGCCGAGCTCCTGTTCGCCAACGTCCGGCGCAGCTTCTTCGATCTCTTAGACGCGATTGCCGGCGAGAGCCGACTAATCGTGGTGATCGAAGATGTGCACTGGCTCGACCGGATGTCTTGGGAGCTGCTGTGGGGCATGATGGGCTGGATCATCACCCGGCAAATAGTGCTGGTGTTGACGTCGAGGCAGGGGCTGGGGGCGAACCTTCCGGCTAACCCCGATGCGCCGCGGCCCATCGCGCTTTCCCTAAAGCCGCTTCAAGACAGGGCCAGACGAGAGTTACTGCGAGAGCTTGTACGCGGCACCGGACGTGAGGAAGACACAGATTTTCTGACTTGGTGCATCAACTCCTCCGGTGGGAGCCCCTACTACCTCGCGGAGCTAGCTGCCAACGCTCGTCGAGAGGGGGACTGCTTCCAGCCGCCGGCGAGTCTCAACAGACTAATCAATGATCGGCTTGCGAGGCTTTCACCGCTGGCGAAGCGCGTGCTCCAAGCCTGCTCACTGCTAGGCCGCCTTTCGACTAGCGATCGCATAGAACGAATGCTCGGCGAGCGTCGCTTAAGTCTACTCAGCGCTTTCGAAGAGCTCGAGCATCTTGGGCTAATTGAGAGCGATGGCGCCACGGTTCTGTGCAGACACGAATTGCTTGCGACCGCCGCCACACAGCATCTTTCCCCGCTAGGCAGGCAACTTCTACATCGACATGCCGCGGAGGTGCTCGAGCAGGACACCACTACGGAGCAGTCGCCTACCCTAGTTTGGGAGTGCGTAGAACACTTGGAACGAGCGGGCGATAGAGATCGGGCGGTTGGTTTTGTGCTGGGATGCGCTCGGCATCTGATAGGACTCGGTCTTCCGAATGCAGCTATCGAGTTATATGACCGCTTGCTAGCCTACGATACGGGACGGCTGCACACGCCTTCGCTCCTTGAGGAGCGTATCATCGCACT
The DNA here is from genome assembly GCA_035760785.1 of Gemmatimonadaceae bacterium. Taxonomy (GTDB): domain Bacteria; phylum Gemmatimonadota; class Gemmatimonadetes; order Gemmatimonadales; family Gemmatimonadaceae; genus JADGGM01. Next base: position 27,758 of record DASTSH010000239.1, read on the forward strand.
TCAGCTGGCGGACCAGTGGGAGCAGCTGTCGGCCGCGCTCCAGCACTTGTGGCGGGTACAGGAACAGGTCGGAATTGTCGCGGAGCGCCATTCTACTTTCGAGCTCCTCTCCATCGAAGCGCGATGGCAACTCGGACAGCCGATCGACCGCAGCTACGACCAGCTGCTCGAGTGCGTACACGATGGTTCCGCTAGCAGGGACCACAGACTGCACGCAGCCCTTTTGGCGCTGATTTTTGCGGACAACCTTTACCGTAGAGACGGGGTGCATGAAGTCGCGGCAACGGCGGAGACGCTTAGCAGTTGGCCCGGGAAGGACTCGCTTATCGCACTACAGACACTCCGCCTGATTTATCTGACTTCCTTCGGCGACCTGGCGAGTGCAGCAGGTGCTGCAGAGGCCTTACAGGATTCCGTTCGCAATTGTGGCAACCCCGCTCAGGTATCACGGAGTCTGCGCCACGCATCGCTCGCCTTAGAGGCAGCCGGCCTCCGAGACAGAGCAACAGAATCGGCCCGGGAGGCACTCCAAATCGCTGAAGCGGAAGGCATGACCAACGCAGTAATCGCTGCGGCCTCGCGATTAGTCACGCTCAGCCTCGCCCGCGGCGATGGAACCGAAGCATCCTTCTGGCTCACGAAGGCGGAGGAAATCGCACTGCGGCGAGCCTCGACACTTAACGATTCATCTATGTCCCTGACACGTGCAAGGATTGCGCTAGACCGTGGGGACATTGATGGCGCGGCAAGACACATCGATCGCTTGCGAGAACCAGATCAGTTGGTCGATACCCCTCGAGCACGGACACAAGTCCTCGCGCTTGAAACGGACCTTATGCTTCAGAGCGGCTCCTGGAATCCAACCAAGAGCCAGCTTGATGAACTCTACAATGTCTTTGTCCGCTGCCGGAGCTTCGTGGGGCATGACTATGCTACCGCAGTGTTAGTGGAAGCATTCGCAGCAAGCGGGCTTCGAGCAGAAGCGCAAGGAATGCTGTGCGGCTATCTCCAGGAGTGGCGGCGGGAGAAGTCATCCCTTTTGCCGAGGCTTGCGAATCTCCGAGAAATGCTTCTGTAATGCTCCGACAGGGACCACGTACAAAAACGAAGGCCCCGGATTCTCCCCGGAGCCTCGCCATCAAGCGCCCACGACTGAACGTGCTCGTCGGACAACGGTAGAACTGGAGCGATCAGGTGTGTGCTCGTGCACGTTCGATGAGAATAGCAGGCCAAACATTGGGCTCGCGAGCAGTTTTTCGCAGATGTTTGGATCAAACTGTCGACCGCTATGCTTGGACAGTTCGGCGCGCACCTGAACCTCAGATAGCGCCTTCCGATAGGGGCGATCAGTTGTCATAGCGTCGATTGTGTCCGCAAAGAGGATAACCCGCGCACCGATTGGAATATCCTCGCCAGCTAAACCGTCAGGATAGCCGCTACCATCCCAATTCTCATGGTGATGGCGGACCATGCCGATCAGGTCCCGCAGCTGTGACACAGTCCCGACCAGTTCTGCGCTCTTGATCGGATGGGTCTGCATGATCGCCCATTCATCCGGAGTTAGCTTATCCGGCTTCCGCAGAATTGGGGCGTAGATCTCGTGAATTTTTCCAACGTCATGAAGCAGGGCAGCCGTTCCGATACGATCAACATCCTTCGCGCTCAGGCCCAACGCTCGCGCGATCAGGCGCGAGTAATGGGCAACCCGGCGTGAGTGACCGGACGTGTACGGATCTCTGGCCTCGATCGCCTTGACCATCAGTTCGAGCAAGTCCCGATTGACTTGCTCAAGTTGATGATTGGTCTTGTACAGCTGACGCACGCCGAGCAGAGGGAGGGTTAGAAGTGCGACTCCCCAAACTCCGAGTTTGGTGTAAGTCCAGGCCAGAAAGTAAACGACCGGACTTGACATGAGGTCGTTGAGGATGCTGGCCCGCACGTTCTGCTTCCAAACGCCTACCAGCGATCTACTCTGGCTGACAGCAATGACCCCGCTCACCGCGAGCGTATTTACTGCGAAGAATGCGAGTACGAGGGCAAAGAAAGGGAAGGCAAGTTCCGACGTCGCATCAGATAGCGGAGCGGCAATTGTGAGTAGCGGCTTCCCCCCAAGTGCCAGATAGCACTCGGCCCCGATCGCAGTGGCAAGGGTTATTTGCGCCACATTGAAGAGAGCCTTCAGCGGTTCCTTGCGAGACAGAATTGCGACAATGACATGCGATCCAGCTACTCCGACAACAGCTACCCAGTTTGGCGCTAAGAGTACGGAAGCAAGATGCGGGATGAACGAAATTGAGCCAGCGGCGCCACTCGCAAGGTGATGCTTCAGCATCTCCGCCAGTATCGCAAAGATGACCAGGCATGCGACTGCGCGAACGGCCTCGGTGGTATAGGAGGGATCCCTCCAGACCAGAAAGGCGCACGCAGTGGCTGCCAGGGCCACTATTGCAAGGACATAAAGGCGGACGCGAAGAGGCATATGAGGGACCCCCGTCCCCAGCTCACCACCAAGTCAACGTCTCAGCCGATACAGAAACCGTCGTAACCCAATGGGCGAGCTTCAGCCACAGAATCATTTCGCGTCACCTCCCTTTGTACAAAGTCACACCCGGCTCTCACCGAATGTGCTAAAGGTCGGCTCCGCTCTCCTGCTTTTGGCCTTGCCCGCTCAGCTTCGCTCAGCCGAGGAACGGGGGTTGTAGTCGAGAATCGCTCGTGAAAGCGTCGAAGGTTGCGGGTGATACAGCGGGTGATTCAGCAGCACGTCCACGAATGTGCGGTCCCACGAATCGTACCTGTGCAACGAGTCGTGCAGGTCCTGCGGCCGTGACAGATCTACCGCGCGTACTCCGTCCTGCGACACCACGCCCTGCGCATCAGCGGCCCGCGCGCTCGGCGCGGGCGCGCGCAACTTCTAGCTCACCGCTCCCGGCCGATCCAGCGGTTGGTCGCGTCGAGCACCGCGAGCACGCTCGAGGTCTCGGCGCTGTCCCGGATCTCGCAGGTGCCGGTGAGGAGCGTGCTCTCGCGCCCGACCCGCGCCGTGATCCCCACGAACACGAACTCGCGCTCGAAGGCATCGATCAGCTTGCAGCCGTCCAGCGCCAACCCGTGCTCCGCCCCCTCGGCCTGCGCGATCGCGATCACCGCCGCCCGGGCCGCGAGCTCGGCGCGCGACCGCTCCGACTCCAGCCCTTCCGCTTCTCCTATGTAGGACTGGTCCCCCTTCCGCAACGTCACACGACAGGTGACCCCGCGGGTGCGCGAGCGGCGCACCTCGACATCCTCGAAATAGAGTCTCCGCCGCACCGCGGCCGCCGCGGCCTCCGCTGCCGCGCTTTCGGTGAGCTCCTGCACAGTGGACGTCTTCGGCGGCTCCACGGTGGTGGCGACGGAAATCTTCCGGTGATCCACGCGCATCCCCAGGTGCGCGATCAGCGCACTCTCCACGTTGCGGACGGTCTGCTTGGGATTGACCTCCGCTGTGGTCAGCAGGTGGATCTCACTGACGGCGCCGACCTCGCTCGCCACGATACGGGCGGAGATCACGCCGGGGAGGGTGGTCAGCAACTCCTCGGCACGCTTGATCGGCAGCACGCTGCCGGCGATCGACGACACCGAGGACGACGGCGGCGTCGGTGCGTTCAGTGGCACTGTCACAACGAAACCTGAGCTGGCGGGACGACGATTTTACGGCGGGTCGACACGGCAAACGCGATGCGGATCGCTCGCCGGTGTCGCGAGAGAAGCCCGCGGAAAGCGTGGGGAGCGGGCAGTGGCCAATATTCGTCCAACCGCCGGCAAACGCAAGTTATGCGATCTCGGGGAGGTTGTACTCCTTCAGTTTTCTGTACAGCGTCCGCTCTCCGATGCCCAACATGTCTGCGGCCTTTCTTCGGTTACCACGCGTTTCCCGCAGCGCCGTCTCGATCGCCGCGCGCTCGATCTCGGCCATGGTCATCCCGGGGTGGATGGTCACGACGTTGGGCGGAGACGCCTGCTCCTTCGGCTCGATACCGCTGAGCACTCCGGGCGTCACGGGATGCACCTCGCCCACCCACCCCTCGCGCGGCGGCGCCCCCTCCCCGATCCGCCGCTTCAGCTCCTCCACCTGGAGCTTGAGCTCCACGAGGCTCCGGATGATGAACTCCAGCTCGCGCCCCCCCGGCGCGCTCTCCGGCGCCCGCTCCAGCATCCGCACGGGCACGGGGAGCAGCCGCGCGCTCCCCCCCTCCCGGATCTGCCGGGGGATGTCGTCGGCGGTGATCTCGTGCCCCGGGGAGAGCACCACCATGCTCTCCACCAGGTTCCGCAGCTCGCGCACGTTCCCCGGCCACGAATACTCCATCAGGAGCTGGAGGGCATCGGCGGAGATCCCGTGGAAGGGACGGTCGTGCTGCGCCGAGAACTCCTGGACGAAGCGCCGAACGAGGAGCGGAATGTCCTCGCGCCGCTCGCGCAGGGGCGGCAGGTAGATGGTGAGGACGTTCAGCCGGTAGTACAGGTCGGAGCGAAAGTCACCCTCCTCCACCTGCTCGCGCAGCGGACGGTTGGTGGCGGCCACCACGCGCACGTCCACCCGGAAGGGCTGCGAGCCGCCCACGCGCATCACCTCCCGCTGCTCGAGCACGCGCAGGAGCTTCACCTGCGTGGAGAGCGGCGCCTCGCCGATCTCGTCGAGGAAGAGGGTGCCGCCGTGCGCCAGCTCGAAGCGGCCGATCCGGCGCTCCGCCGCGCCGGTGAACGCCCCCTTCTCGTGCCCGAACAACTCGCTCTCGAGCAGCGTCTCGGGGAGCGCGCCGATGTTCACGGCGATGAAGGGCTTCGCGCGGCGGGTGCTCAAGCGGTGAATGGCGCGCGCCACGAGCTCCTTCCCCGTGCCGCTCTCCCCCTCGATGAGCACCGTGCTCGACACCGGCGCCATCTGCTCGATCTTGACCATCACCTCGCGAATCGCCTCGCTCTCCCCGATCAGCCCCGTCTCGTGCGCGAGACGACGGCGGTCGAGGATGCGGCGGATGCCGGCGAACACCTCCTCCAGGTCCACGGGCTTCGCGTAGACCTCCACGAAGCCGAGCGCGCGGAGCCGGTCGTGCACCGCGGGATCGTCGATGTCGGCGAGCCCCACCACCGCCGCGCCATCCCAGAGCTGGCGCTTGACGAGCTGCACGTTCCCGAGGTCGGTGAGCCCGCCGGTGAGGACGATGATGTCCGGCTTCTCTCGCTGGATCGCCGAGGGGACGTCGTCCATCGGCGACACGAGCGCGGTCTCGATCCCCGCGCGCTCGAGCATGGCGTTGAGCCGAACCGCCGGCTCCACGTCGGCGAGGGTGAGCAGGACCTTCATGACCGTCGGGCCCGGGACGCGTCGTGATCGGTGACGGTGCCGCGAAGGATCTCCACGGCGTGCTCGATGATGGGCTCGATGGCGGCCAGGCCATCGCGCACGCCCCCCGGGGAGCCGGGAAGATTGATCACGAGCGTGCGCGCGCGCGTCCCGGCGACGCCGCGAGAGAGCGCGGCGCGCGGGAAGCGGTCGAACGACGCGATGCGGATGCGCTCCGCGATACCGGGGGCCTCGCGCTCGAGCACGGCGCGCGTGGCTTCGGGGGTCACGTCGCGCGGCGCGAGGCCGGTGCCGCCGGTGGTGAGCACCAGGTCGGCGGCATCGGCGTCGCACCAGGTGGTGAGGCGCTCGACGATGCGGTGCATCTCGTCCGCGACGAGGTCGCGCGCGGCGACCGGGTAGCCGCGAGCCTCTCCCCACGCGGCGATCGCGTCGCCCGAGGTGTCGGCGCGCTCGCCACGCGCGCCGGCGTCGGAGATGGTGAGTATCGCGAGACGCATGACGGCCAGGGGCGAGGGGAGCCCACTCAGAGGTGGCTCCCCTCCTTGTAGAACGGCAGCTTCACCACCTCGGCGCTCACCCGGCGCCCGCGGATCTCGATCTCGAAGGTGGTCCCCTCCTTCGCGCCGGCGGCGGGGAGGTAGCAGGTACCGATGGGGATGCCGAGCGTGGGGCTCATCGTGCCGCTCCGCACCTCCCCCACCTGCTGGCCATCGTACCACACGGGGTAGCCGTGCCGGGGGAAGGCGCGCTCGCTGGTGGTGAAGCCGACGAGCCGGCGCGGGATCCCCTGCTCCTTCTGCCTGACGAGCGCATCCCGCCCGACGAAGTCCCCCTTCTTCAGCTTCACGAGCCAGCCGAGGTTCGCCTCGAGCGGGGTGGTGGTGTCGTCGATGTCGTTGCCGTAGAGCGCCATCCCCATCTCCAGGCGCAGGGAGTCGCGGCAGCCGAGCCCCGCGGGGGTGATCTCTCCGGTGGCCATGAGCGCCTCCCAGAGCCTTGGCGCATCGGCGGCGGAGTGGTAGAGCTCGAAGCCGTCCTCGCCGGTGTAGCCTGTGCGCGAGATGATCATCCGCATCCCCGCGACCTCACCCTCGGTGAAGTGGTAGTAGCCAATGGCGGAGAGGTCCACCGGCGTGAGCGGCTGGAGGACGCGCTGCGCGATCGGCCCCTGGAGCGCGAGGAGCGCGATCTCGTCGCTGATGTCGGTGAGGGTGCAGTCGAAGCGCTCGCGGTACCTCGAGATGTGCTCGAAGTCCTTCTCGCGGTTCGAGGCGTTCACCACCATCATGATGCGGTCGGCGAAGCGGTAGACGAGGCAGTCGTCCTCGATCGTGCCGCGCTCGTTGAGGATGGTGGAGTAGTGGACCTGGCCGATGGCGAGCGCCGCGACGTCGTTCGAGGTGACGTGGCTCACGAACGCCACGGCGTCCGGCCCGCGGATGTCGAACTCGCCCATGTGGCTGACGTCGAAGAGGCCGCAGCGCTCGCGCACGGCCTTGTGCTCGACGGTGATGCCGGTGGGGTACTGGACCGGCATCTCGTAGCCGGCGAACGGGACCATCTTGGCGCCGAGCGCGACGTGGATATCGTGGAACGGCGTGTATCTGAGACTCTGCGTGGCGGCGGAGTGCGCCATCGAGAACGCTCCGGGGTGTTGGGGAACGTGCGGAATATGCCCGGATGGCGGGGTGTCTGCCAGTGACGGCGCGGAGTGCGGGGTGCGGGGTGCGGGACGCGGGACGCGGGACGCGGGCGATGAATGCGACGGGGGCTGCGGTGGTGCCGCAGCCCCCGTCGCGTTCCGATCATTCTCGCGCCCCGCGTCCCGCACCCCGCGCGCCGCTTCCAGAGTCCCGAGTCCCTGGATAACTTCCTCCCGCCTCTCACCACAGCGCCCATGCCCGACCGTACGCACCGCGACTTTCTCGCCATCCCCGATCTGTCCCGCGACGAGCTGCTGAAGCTCTTCGACCTCGCCGACGCCATGCGAGTCGGCCGGTACGACCGCAAGCCGCTGGCGGGGAAGTCGCTGGCGATGATCTTCATGAAGTCCTCCACCCGCACGCGCGTCTCGTTCGAGGTGGGCGCGTGGCAGCTCGGGGGACACGCGCTCTTCCTCTCGCCGCGCGACATCCAGCTCGGGCGCGGCGAGCCGATCGCCGACACCGCGCGGGTGCTCTCCCGCTACGTGGACGGGATCATGATCCGCACCTTCGCCCACGCGGAGGTGGAGGAGCTCGCGAAGTACGCCGACGTCCCCGTGATCAACGGGCTCACCGATCTCCTCCACCCGTGCCAGATCCTGGCGGACCTGCTCACGGTCCGTCAGCACCTCGGAGGGTGGGAGGGGAAGAAGATCGCGTGGGTGGGTGACGGGAACAACATGGCGAATTCGTGGATCAACGCCGCCTATCGCCTCGGCTTCGAGCTGGTGCTCGCGTGCCCCGAGGGGTACGACCCCGACCCGGCGATCCTGGAGCGCGCGCGCAAGACGGCGAACGTCCGCGTGGTGCGCGATCCTCGCGAGGCGGTGGAGGGAGCCGACGTGGTGAACACGGACGTGTGGGCGTCGATGGGGCAGGAGGAGGAGCAGGCGCAGCGCGAGCGCGCCTTCGCGGGCTACACGGTGAACGCGGCGCTCATGTCGCGCGCGGCGTCGGACGCGATCTTCCTGCACTGCCTCCCCGCGCACCGCGGCGAGGAGGTGGCCGCCGAGGTGATCGACGGCAAGTGGAGCCGGGTGTGGGACGAAGCGGAGAACCGGCTGCACGTGCAGAAGGCGGTGATGGCGGTGCTGATGGGGGGAGAGAAGATCTAGGGGCTGGGAGTCGGGGGTCGGGGGCCGGGGGGATTCAGGGAGAGGCGGGGCGAGGGGTCGGGAACGGCAAGGGCACAGATGCGGAAGTGCGACGGGGCGCCGGCACATGCCGGCGCCCCGTCGCGTTCCTCGCTCACCGCGTCCCGCGTGCCGATTCCCGATTCCCGAGTCCCGAGTCCCGAGTCCCGAGTCCCGAGTCCCGGCTCTTCAGAGAATATACCGCCGCAGATCCTCGTCGTCCGCGATGGACTTCAGACGGTCGCGCACGGCGGCGCCGTCGATGCTGATCGGCTGGCGGCCGCGGTCGGGAAGGTCGTAGAGCACGTCCTCGAGGAGGGAGCTCATCACCGTGTGCAGGCGCCGGGCGCCGATGTTCTCCATCCGCTCGTTCACCGTCGTCGCGATGCGCGCGATCTCGGAGATCGCATCGTCGGTGAACTGAAGCGACGTCCCCTCGGCGTGCACGAGCGCGGCGTACTGCTTGGTGAGCGCGTTCTCCGGCTCCGTCATGATGCGCACGAAGTCGCTCTCGGTGAGCGGCTTGAGCTCCACACGGATGGGGAAGCGTCCCTGGAGCTCGGGGATGAGATCGCTGGGCTTGGAGACGTGGAACGCGCCGGCGGCGATGAAGAGCACGTGGTCGGTCTTCACCATCCCGTACTTGGTCTGCACGTTCGAGCCCTCGACGATCGGCAGGAGGTCGCGCTGCACCCCCTCGCGGGATACATCGGGGCCGCCCATCTGCGAGCGCTCGCCGGCGATCTTGTCCACCTCATCGAGGAAGATGATCCCCATCTTCTCCGCGCGCTCGAGCGCGTCGGCGGTGACATCCTCCATGTCCACGAGCTTCTCGAGCTCCTGGTCGAGGAGGATGCGCCGGGCCTCGGACACCTTCACCGTGCGCTTCTTCTTGCGCTTCGGCATCATGTCCTGGAGCATCTCGGTGAAGTTCTCCACCCCCTCGGGGGCGCCCTGCGGGACGAGCATGTCGAACATCTGCGGCCCCTGCTGGGTGACCTCGACCTCGACCTCGCGCTCCTCGAGCTGTCCATCCACCAGGAGCTGCTTGAGCTTCTCGCGCGTGCGGCGGTAGCGCTCCGCGCCGGCATCGGCGACCGGCTCGCGCGCCACCTGTCCGGTGGAGGAAACGACGAAGAGCGATGGTCCGGAGCCGCCGCTCCCCGCCCCCGCCCCCGCCCCCGCCGTCGCGGAGGCCGGGGCCGGAGCGCCGGCGGCGGCGCCGGCGGGAGCAGCGGGACCGCCGTCGGCGTGCGCCTCCGTCGGGCGCGGGAGGAGGAGATCGAGGAGCCGCTCGTCGACGCGCTCGTAGGCGAGGTCCTCCACCTCGTTCTCCCGCTCGGTGCGGACCATGTCGATGGCGCTCTCCACGAGGTCGCGCACCATCGACTCGACGTCGCGCCCCACGTAGCCGACCTCCGTGAACTTGGAGGCCTCCACCTTGATGAACGGCGCGCCGGCGAGCTTCGCCAGGCGGCGCGCGATCTCGGTCTTCCCCACCCCGGTGGGGCCGATGAGGATGATGTTGTTCGGAGAGATCTCGTCGCGGATGCTGTCGGGCGCCTGCTGTCGGCGCCAGCGATTGCGGAGCGCGATCGCCACGGCCTTCTTCGCATCCCCCTGCCCGACGATGTAGCGGTCGAGCTCCGCCACGATCTGGCGCGGGGTGAGGTCGGCGAGGCGGGCGATGGCTTGCTGGGTACGCTTGGACGGCATTATCTCACGCCAGCTCGAGTACGGTGATGTTCCTGTTCGTGTAGATGCAGATGTCCCCCGCGATCTCGAGTCCCTTGCGAACGATCTGCGCGGCGGGGAGCTCGGAGTGGACCACGAGGGCGCGCGCCGCGGCGAGCGCGAAGGATCCGCCGGATCCGATGGCGAGGATCCCGTCGTCCGGCTCGATGATGTCGCCGGTGCCGGAGATGACGAAGCCGTGCTGGCGGTCCATCACGGCGAGGAGCGCTTCCAGGCGGCGCAGCACGCGATCGCTGCGCCACTCCTTGGCCAGCTCCACCGCGGCGCGCGGCAGGTTCTCGGGGTAGCGCTCGAGCTTCTCCTCGAACTTCTCGAACAGCGTGAACGCATCGGCGGCGGCACCGGCGAATCCGGCGAGGACCTTTCCGCCGCGCAGCGTGCGAACCTTCTGCGCGTTCCCCTTCATCACCGTCTCGCCGACGGTCACCTGCCCATCTCCCCCGAGCGCGACGCGTCCATCGCGCCGGACGCCGAGGATGGTTGTGGCGTAAATGGTCGGAAGATTGTGCATGGGGGGAAATCTAGCGCGGGATGCGGGGCGTGGGGCGCGGGGCGCGCGCGGAATCGGGACTCGGGAATCGGGACTCGGGAATCGGGAGAGGCAGCGCGGGGGGCGGCGCATGAGCGCCGCCCCCCGCGCACAATGGTGCGGGGCGAGCGCCGAAGGCGCCGCCCCGCGGTCATTTCCCGAGTCCCGATTCCCGAGTCCCGAGTCCCCGCGCTTCCCGCTTCCCGCTTCCCGCTTCCCGCGCCGCATCGCTCGCCCGCCGCCGCCGCGTCCGGCCGAGGACGGGGCCGAAGGCCAGGCCGCGGAAGTAGCGAATGTTCAGGGCGGTCCCGACGACCACGAGCACGATCGCGATCCCGATGGTGAGCGTCGTGTACGCCCACCCGTCCCCGCCCATGAGGGCGATGGCGATCAGGATGAGGCCGCCGCCGAAGATCCCCTCCCCCACGCGGTGACGCTCGGGGCGCTCGCGACGCCGGCGCTCGAACGGAAGCTCGTCGGTGCCATCGGGGGTCCAGGCATCGGCGACGACGAGCGCTCCGGCCACCGCCACGAGCACGCCGAGCAGAACAGGAAGGTCTTCGAGTCGCATGGTACCACGGGGAAATGCAAGGACGATTCCCCGGCGGCCGCGTCAGAGTGCCCGCGGGTGCGCCTTCTTGTAGACCTCCTTCAGCCGCTCCACGCTCGTATGGGTGTAGATCTGGGTGGTGGAGATCGACGCGTGCCCGAGCAGCTCCTGGACGGCGCGCAGATCGGCGCCGGCATCGAGGAGGTGGGTGGCGAAGGTGTGCCGGAGGGAGTGCACGGAGAGCCCCGCGTCCTCGTCGATCTCCTCGAGGAAGGCGCCGACGACGAGCTGGATGGCACGGACGCCGATCCGCCGCCCCGTCCGTCCCAGGAAGAACGCGGTGCGGTCCATCTTGCCGCCCAGCGCGCGGCCGAGCTCGTCGCGCTTCGCCTCGTAGTTGCGGAGGGAGAGCGCGGCGTGATCGCCGATGGGGACGATCCGCTCCTTGCGCCCCTTCCCGCGCACCTTCACCTGCTGCGAGATCAGGTCGATGTCGTGGCGGTTGATCCCGGCCAGCTCCGAGAGGCGCATCCCCGTGCTGTAGAACAGCTCGAGGATGGCGAGGTTGCGCACGTCCACGAACCGTCCCTCCCACGCGCGGACCTCCGCCAT
>DASTSH010000240.1:0-7935 GCA_035760785.1 Gemmatimonadaceae bacterium
TGGGGGCGGGGGGCGGGGGGCGGGGGATCGGGGGTATTCAGAGGAACTCGGGAACGGGGACTGCACACCCCGAGATCCTGTCCCGGTCGATAACTGTCGTCGACGGTCCTGACCCCTGGCCCCGGGGGCCCGGGCCCCCCCGGGCTCTGGCCCCTAGCCCCATGCCCCTAGCCGACGCGATCCGCCTCGCTCTCGCCCAGCTCCGGGTGCAGAAGCTGAAGAGCTTCTTCATGCTGCTGGGCGTGACGATCGGGACGATGTTCCTCATCGCCGTGGTGTCGATCGTCGAGGGGATGAGCCGCTACATGGAGCACGACTTCATCGGCAAGCTCATGGGGATCGACACCTTCGAGCTGCGCCGGCGTCCGAGCCTCGCGGCGGGGAACGTCACCGAGGCCACCTGGCGGGAGTGGCAGCGGCGCCCGCGGCTCCGCACGACCGACATCGAGCCGGTGGTCGCTTCCCTTCCCCCGGGCACGCACTGGTCCGTGGAGAGCGAGGACAACGTGGTGGCCGAGTCGCGCTTCGGGCGCGCGCACCAGGTGACCGGGATCGCGGTGGACGGCGACTACTTCCGCATCAAGCGCCTCGACCTGGCGGCAGGGCGCGTGTTCGCGCCGGAGGAGATCGCCGCCGGCGCGCGCGTGGTGGTGATCGGCGACGAGGTGCGCCGGCGCTACTTCCCCGGTGTCGATCCGATCGGCCGCGAGCTGCGCGTGGCCGCCATCCCGTATCGCGTGATCGGCGTGATCGCGCGGCAGGGGACGCTGTTCGGCCTGTCGCAGGATCGCTTCCTCGTGGCGCCGCGCACGGCACCGCTCCAGCGGCTGCTCGCTCCGCCGGGGGTGATCGATGCCATCGCCGTGCAGTCCGCCACGGGAGAGGACATGACCGACGCGATGGAGCAGGTGCGCCAGGTGATGCGCGGCCGCCGGCACCTGCGACCGATGCAGCCGGACGACTTCACCCTCGAGACCTCCGAGTCGGCGCTCACCTTCTGGCGGAAGATCAAGCGCATCCTGGTGATCGCGGGGACGGTGCTCCCGCTCATCAGCCTGGTGGTGGGCGCCATGGTGATCATGAACATCATGCTCGTGGCGGTGGCGGAGCGGACGTTCGAGATCGGGATCCGGAAGGCGCTCGGCGCGCGCCGGCGCGACATCATGGCGCAGTTCCTCGTGGAGGCCACCACCCTCTCCACCATCGGCGCGGCGGTCGGGATCGTGCTCGGCGTCGCGTTGTCGCAGCTCGTCGCCCGCGTCTCCCCGCTGCCGGCGGCGCGCGTGGCGCCGTGGTCGATCGGCGCGGCGGTGCTGCTGGGCGCCGGGGTGGGGATCGCGGCCGGCATCTATCCCGCGAGCCGCGCGTCGCGACTCGATCCCATCGCCGCGCTGCGGCAGGAGTAGCGCATGCGGCTCTGGACGCGACTCTACGGCTCGCTGCAGGGGGTGGCGATCGCGGTGGACTCGATCCGCGCCAACAAGGTGCGCGCCACGCTCACCATCCTCGGCGTGGCGGTGGGGGTGTTCGTGGTGGTGATCATGTCCGCCGCGGTGCACGGGATCAACGCGAGCGTGGCGCGCGACTTCGCCGCCGCCGGGCCCACGAGCTTCTACGTGTACCGGTGGCCGATCGCGTTCGACGTCTGCGATGGCTCCGACGAGAGCTGTCCGTGGCGACGGAACCCGCCGCTCACGCTCGCCGAGGCGGCGGCGATCGGCCGGCTGCCGATGATTCGCGGCGTGACCGTGCACCGCGGGTGGTTCGCGAGCTTCAAGTACCGGGACCGCGCGCTCGCCGAGGCGGGGGTGGACTGCTACACGCCGAGCTGGATCGACGTGGACGGCGGCGACATCTATCCCGGGAGGAGCTTCACCTGGGCGGAGAACGCCAACGCCGCGCGCGTGGTGATCATCAACGACCACATGGCCGCGCAGCTCTTCGGCGAGTCGGACCCGATGGGGAAGGACATCGAGGTGAACGGCACCCCCTTCCGCGTGATCGGCGTCTACCACTACACCGCGAGCTTCCTCGGGAAGCCCGGCGACGCCGCCAGCGGGAACGCGCCGAAGGCGATCGTGCCGATCGAGACGGCGCGCCGCTACCTGAAGATCTCCATGCGCTGGCTCGACTTCACCGTGAAGCCCCGCGACGACGTGGCGCAGGCGGACGCGATGGACGCCGTGACCGCCGTGCTGCGCGGCATGCGCCGTCTCCGGCCGGGGGCGGACGACAACTTCGCGGTGGTGACGTCGGACAAGCTGCTGGAGGTGTACAACGGCTTCTTCGGCGTGATCGGCGCGGTGATGGTCTCGCTCGCGGCGGTGGGGCTGCTCGTGGGCGGGGTGGGGGTGATCGCGATCATGATGATCAGCGTGACCGAGCGCACGCGGGAGATCGGCGTGCGCAAGGCACTCGGCGCTACGCGCGGCACCATCCTCTGGCAGTTCCTGGTGGAGGCCGCCACGCTCACCTGCGTGGGTGCGGTGACGGGGCTGGTGGTCGGCGGCGGAGCCGCGGTGGTGATCAAGAGCACCACGCCGATCCCCGCGAGCATCCCACCGCAGGCGATCGTGGCCGCGCTGCTGGCGGCCGCGCTCACGGGGCTCGTGTTCGGCACGCTCCCGGCCATCCGCGCGGCGCGGCTGAATCCGGTGGATGCGTTGCGGTACGAGTGACGGGGGAAGCGGGGAGCGAAAAATTCGGACGGCGTGCCGCGTCAGGCAGGCGGTGGGAGTCGAGGGTGACAGGAGAGATGGGTGATCGTCAATGAGCGTGGGGAAGAGGTACGCCCCCGCCGCGCGCCGCGAGGCGCCTGACGAGCGGTCGCGCGAGGCGCGGCGCCGCTCCTCCCTCTCACCATCGCGGACGGTCACGCATGCACCGACGGACCCCGAAGGTCCTATTTCTCGCCGCCGCCACGCTCCTGCTGGGCGCCTGCGGCACCGATTCCCTGCTCCGCCCTCCCCAGCCGCTCGACGCCGCAGCCATCCAGGCGGATGAGGGGCAGCTCCAGCAGGTGATGGACGTTCCGGCGCTCGCGAGCCTCATCGGCGGCCCCGGGGCGGGCTTCCCGATCTTCCTGCGCACGAAGCGGACGCCGGAGGTGCTGCTCTCTCGCGCCGGTAACCTGCTCGCGGCTCACGCCCAGCGCGTGCCAACGGCCGCGGTGGGTGGCGTGCTCGCGACCGCGATCGGGAGCGGCGCGTGGATCGACTCGACGCTCCTCGGCAAGACGTTCGTTCGCACCGACAGCGGTTACGTGTGGGATTCCACCCGCACCGACGCGCCGGCGAACGGCGTGCGCGTGGTGCTGTACGAGCGGATGAACGACGGCTCGTTCGGCGGCACCGTCGTCGGGATGCTGGAGATGGTCGACAGCTCCAACGCCGAGAGCGGCGTGATCGGCATCGCCCGGGTGTTCGACGCGAACGGCGCCTCGCTCGGTGGCTGGCGGTATCACGATACCGTGACTGGCTCCGGCTCCAACGTGGGGGTCGCCACCGTGGATGGCGCGCTCGGCGAGGGCTCGCGCCAGATCGTCTTCGCCGACACGTTGCGCGCGGACTCGGTCGCCGGCAGCTCGAGTCCCGTCCCGAGCTTCTCGCTCAACACGGCGGTGCCGTTCGCGGGAATCGCCGTGCACTTCCGCATCGACAACTTCGCGCTGTCCGGCGGTCTCCCCGTCAGCGTGAGCCTCCGGCTGACGTCGCACCTGCACGAGTTGCGGCTCGAGGAAACGATCACACCGGACGATCCGACGAGCGACAGCACCCACGTGTACGTGGATGGCACCCTGGTGGGGCTCATCCCCCCCGGCGCCGATAGGCTGGTCGCACCCGACGGGAGCGCGCCCCCGGCCAGGCTCCACGACCTCGTGGGCGAGGTCATGCACCTCATGCAGCTGCTCCCCGCGGGACTGGGCGTGCAGGCGACGGCGACCGGCCTGCTCATGCAGCTCCGCCCTCCGGTCTGACGCCATCGCGGCTCCGCGGTCGCACGAGGCCCACCCCTCCAGGGGTGGGCCTCTCGCTTTCCCCGCTTGCGTAGTCAGGCCCCCGCTCTCATCGTGGAGGCGGGCCGCGCGACGAGGCGCGGCCGAGTCGCGCCGATCCCCTTCCCTTCATTCCAGGACAGGCCATGCGACACTGTTCCTCCGTGCTGCTGCTCGCCGCGAGCGCGAGCCTGTTGGGCGGCTGCGGGTCGAACGACGCCACCGGTCCGGCTCCTGCGCTGAGCGCCGACACGCTGAGAGCGCAGGCCGGGCGCGTCGCAGAGGTCGCGATGCTCCCCGCGGTGGAGGGGCTTCTCGGGGCCGGCGCGCCTCCCCCCATCTTCATGTCCACCGAGCGACCGGCGGAGCGTGGACGCACGCTGCCGCCCACGAGCGCGCGCCTGGCCCGCTACGCCGGCGTGGCAGCGACGGTGATCGGAGCCGGCGCCTGGCTCCCTCCGGAGCTCCTCGGCAAGACGTGGGTGCGCGTGAACGGGGCGTGGGTGGCGGACACGACGCGCACCGACGCGCCGGCGAACGGCATCCACGTGGTGTTGTACGAGCGGCTGAGCGACGGCTCGCTCGGTACGAGCGTGGTGGGACTGCTCGAGGCGGTGGACAGCTCGGCGGCCGACGGATCCGTGATCGTGGGGGTCGTCCGCCTGTTCGATGCCGGCGGAACCCAGCTCGGCGGCTGGCGCTTCGTGGGCTCGGGCCCGCTCGCGAACGGCGCGCAGACGGTGACCGGGACGCTCGGCCCCGCCGACCACCGTCTCGAATTCGCCGACACCATCACCGCGCCGCTCGACACCGGCACGTCGGCGCTCGGGGGAATCTTCATGGTGGAGCACACCGACGCGCCGTTCGCGAACGCCAGCGTCCATCGCGCGTCGGGAGCGATGCCAGGGGGCGGCGGCGATTCCGTCCTGTTCGAGGAGCGCGTACGCTCCTACGCCCACGAGCTGCGCACGAGCACCACGCTCGCCTCGCCGGATTCCGCCGGCGTGACGACGCGCGTCTACATCGACGACCGGCTGGTGGCGATCGCGACGCCGGACAGCCCGATGCTGCTCACCCCGGATGGTGCTCCCATCCCCCTCTCGCTTCGCCAGCTCATGGGTGCGGCGGACGCGCTCGCGTTCACCACGCCATCGGGCTCCTTCCTGCACACCAGCGTCGAGTCGCTGCTCCTGAAGCTCGCCCCGCCGGCCCTCTGAGCCGTCCCGTCGCGAGAGACTCCCGCCGCCGCGGCTGCCGCCACGTTCCGCGCCCCGCGCCCCGCATCCCCGTCCCGCAGTTGTGCCCCGGCACGCCGGCGGAGAGCTTTCAGGCGCGGCGTGGATGCCGCGCGGCTCACCGCGGCCCGGTCCCTCATGCACCCAGTCGACGTCCTCACGACGGCACTCGCGCAGATCCGCGCGAACAAGCTCCGCTCGTTCTTCACCCTCCTCGGGATCATCGTGTCCGTCGCCTTCCTCGTGGCGGTGGTGGCGATCATCCAGGGGATGAACGCGTACGTGCGCGAGAACATCGCCGATGCCATGATCGGCGTGAACACCTTCCAGGTGCGCCGCACCCCGATCAAGATCGGGCTCTTCGACGACGAGGAGTGGCGCCGCATCCAGAAGCGCCCGAAGATCACCCCCGACGATGCGGAGGCGGTGATGCGCGCGCTCCCGCGCGCGCTCGCGGTGAGCATGCAGTCGGGGTGGCCCACGCCGCAGGCGCAGATGGTGTGGCGCGACCGCGAGCTGGATGACGTGTCGCTCTTCGGCGTCACCGCGCCGTACCAGGTGGTGCAGGACTACCGGTTCACCAGCGGCCGTCAGCTCACCGACGTGGACGTGCGCGAGCGGCGGCCGGTGATCGTGGTGGGCGCGGACGTGGCGGAGCAGCTGTTCCGCGACACCGATCCGGTGGGACAGAGCGTGCGCCTCGCGGGGATGCGCTTGACGGTGGTGGGCGTGCTCGCGCGGAAGGGACGCGTGCTCGGGCAGTCGTTCGACAACATCGCCCTCCTCCCCGTCACCACCTTCGAGACCATCTACGGCCGCCGCAACACCACCACCATCTCGGTGAAGATGCCCACCGCGGCGTCGGTCCCCGACGGGATGGCGCGCGCCGAGGAGGCGATGCGCGTGGCGCATCGCCTGCGCCCCGTCGAGGAGGACGACTTCAGCGTGGAGACGGCGGACGCGCTGGTGGACTTCTGGAAGAGCCTCACGCGCGTGCTGTTCAGCGTGGTGCCGGCGGTGGTGGCGATCGGCGTGGTGGTGGGGGGGATCGTGATCATGAACATCATGCTGATGGCCGTGAACGAGCGCACGCACGAGATCGGACTGCGCAAATCGGTGGGGGCGACGCAGCGCGACATCCGCCGGCAGTTCCTCGCCGAGTCGGTGCTGCTGGCCACGCTCGGCGGCGTGCTGGGCGTGGCGACCGGGTGGGGGCTCGCGTGGGCCGTGGCCGCCGCGTCCCCGCTCCCCGCGCGCGTCACCGCCTGGTCCGTGGCGGTGGCGGTGGCGCTCGGCGCCAGCGTGGGGGTGCTGTTCGGAGTGTACCCCGCCGCGCGCGCGGCACGCCTCGATCCCATCACCGCGCTGCGGGCCGAATGACGCTGCGCGAGCACCTCCGCGAGAACGTCGGGATCGCGCTCGGCGCCATGCGCGCGAGCAAGCTGCGCTCGGCGCTCACGATTCTCGGCGTCGTGATCGGCGTGGCCACGGTGATGGCGATGGCGGCGATCGTGCAGGGGATCCGCGCTCAGATCGTGCACACGATCGAGATCGCGGGGCCCACCACCTTCTACGTGGCGAAGACGGCGACGCCGGTGAACCCCAACCGCCTTCCCGAGGCGATCAAGAATCGCCCCGACCTGAAGCCGGAGGAAGCGGCGCGCATCGAGTTGCTCCCGGAGATCGACTACGCGGCGCTCTGGGGGCAGACGCTGGGGAAGGTGGAGTACCGCGCATCGCGCACACAGCAGGTGGCGATCTTCGGCGCGGACAGCCGATTCACCGACATCCAGGGGGGCGACCTCGCGAGCGGGCGATGGTTCACGCGCGGCGAGCTCGCGAGCGGAGCCGGGGTGGCCGTGATCGACCGCGATGTGGCCGCGCGCATCTTCGGTCGCGAGGATCCGCTCGGGAAGATCGTCCGCGTGGGCGGACGCGCGGCGCGGGTGATCGGCGTCTACGAGCCGCCCGCGAACATCTTCAGCCCGCCCGGGCAGTCCACCGGCGCCATCATCCCGTACGCGATGCTCGACCACCAGTTCACCTTCGACCGGACCAACGGGCTGTTCATCGTGGTCAAGCCGCGCCCCGGTGTCACCGTGGCGCGCGCGCAGGAGGCGGCGATGGTGGTGCTGCGCCGCATGCGCCACCTTCGCCCCTCGGAGCCGAACTCGTTCGACCTGCTCACGCAGGACCAGATCCTCGACACGTTCAACAAGATCACCGGCGCGTTCTTCCTGGTGATGATCGTGCTCAGCGCCGTGGCGCTGCTGGTGGGGGGGATCGGGGTGATGGCGATCATGATGGTCTCGGTCACCGACCGCACGCGCGAGATCGGGGTGCGCAAGGCGCTCGGCGCCACGCGCCGGGACATCCTGTTGCAGTTCCTGATCGAGGCGGCCACGCTGACGGGGATCGGCGGATTGATCGGCCTCGTGATCGGCCTCGGCCTCGGCCGCTTGGTGACCGCGCTCATGAAGATCGACGCCACCACGCCGTTCACCTACACGGTGGTCGCCGTCACCGTGAGCGTGTCGATCGGCCTCGTCTTCGGCCTCCTCCCCGCGAACCGCGCGGCGCGGCTGGATCCGATCGAGGCGCTGCGGTACGAGTGAGGGGCCAGGGGCTGGGGGCCGGGGGGGAGATGCGGGACGCGGGGCGCGGGGTGCGGGGAACGGCACGAACAAGGAACGCGGCGGGGGGGGG
>DASTSH010000241.1:0-5385 GCA_035760785.1 Gemmatimonadaceae bacterium
AATGGCCCCCGGCGCCGAGGCCGAGGAGCTCGAGCGGAACCCTGCCCGGCCGAGGAGCCCGAGCGGAACCCAGCCAGAGCGCCCGAGCGCGAGCTACGGACCGACAGATTCGCTGACTTGCTCGGCGTCGTGCTCCTCTTCGCGCCGACCCACCGCCCGCAACCCGCGCTCGTCCACCACCGTCATCGGCACCTCGTGCTCCTCGTCGCGAGCCGCCGGGCCGCCGAGGAGCTCGACCAGGCGGTCACACTGATGCGCGGCGTCGAAGTCGCGGAGCACCGCCTCGCGCGCGCGGTGTGCCAGCTCGCGCCAGCGCACGCGGTTGCGCGCGAGGTGGGCCAGGATGTCGGAGAGCGCGGGCACGTCGCGCTCGGGGACGAGAAAGCCGGAGACGCCATCCTCCACCAGCTCGGGGATCCCCGAGTGGCGCGTGGAGATCACCGGCATCCCCGTCGCCATCGCCTCCATCAGCGACACCGGAATTCCCTCCATGTCGCCGTTCGCGGCCGTCACGCTCGGCGCGAGGAAGATGTGCGACGCCATGAGCTCCGCGCGCACCGCGTCCTGCGTGCGGCTCCCGAGCAGGTGCACGTAGGAGCCGGCGCCCAGTTCCACGATGAGCCCCTCCAGCTCCGCCTGCAGCGGCCCCTCGCCGATCACGCGGTACTCCACCTGGAGCCCCTGCGCGCGTAGGGCGGCCACGGCACGGATGGCGTACTCGATCCCCTTCTTCTCGATCAGCCGCGCGATGCTGATGCAGCGCACGGTGGCATCGCCGTCGGAGAGCGCGCGGATCTTGAAGTCGAATCGCGCGCCGTCGATCCCCATGCGGTGCACGACCGTGCGCTCGGGGGGCGCGCCCACCGCGACCAGCCGGCTGCGCCAGTAGTCGCTCACGGGGAGAAAGAGATCGCCGCGCTCGAACAGCCACGCGTACGCCTCGCTCCCCTCCTCGGCGAGGATGCTGCTGACGTCGAAGCCATGGAACACCGTGGCCACCTTGCCGCGCACGAGCCCCCAGTCGCGCATCGCGACCCCCTTGCGCCCCATGGGACCGAAGTGACAGAGCACCGCGTCGTACGGCGCGCGCCCCGCGAAGGGCGTGGCCATGAAGATGAGACGCCCGCTGCGCGCGGAGCGGCCGTTGCGGCGCACGTTCACCGCCGCGAGCGCGCGGCGCGGATCGCGCGCCGCGAGCTGCACGAACAGCCCCGCGCCACGCACCGCGCGCTCGAGCAGGTTGTCCGGGATCTCCGGCTGCCATCGCGCGCGCTGGAGGAGCCGGTAGCGGTGGACGTCGGGATGGATCTTGGTGCCGCTGCCGCGGTGCTCGGCGTAGATGTCCACATCGTGTCCGCGGTCGAGCAGGCCGGTGATCTGGCCGAGAATGAACGTTTCCGACAGCGTCGGGAAATCCGACAGAATCATGGCGATGCGCACGTCGATACTCCGGTGCTGCGTTGCGTGACGGCGCCGCTCTGCATGAGGAGCGACTGCGAAGGCGTGGCTGGATGATCGGTGAGTCGTTTGCGAGGGGCGTACCATCCTCGCCGGTTCGTGGCGGATGGCGGCGTGGGGGATAGGGAATGGAGAGGGTGTAGGACCTGGTCGCTGGACCACCAAAGGACGCGTGTGGCGTGTGGGGAACCGACGGAATGAGGGCGTCGGTACGGCGCGTGTAGGGCGGGATGTAGAGAGAGTCCCCCTACCGCCGAGCCTACACGCGCCGTACCTCGCCCCTCTAACCGTCAGTCTCCCACACGCCACACGCGTCGTTCGGTGGTCTAGCGACTATGTCCTAGTCTTCCTAGTCTTCAGCCCCCGATTCTGTTCCGTTCGCCACGCAACTCCGTTGCCACGCGTGTCGTGTCGCCGTATGGTAGACGCCATTCCATGCGCGGAGGAGCTGCATGGTGTCAGGTCGGAGTGAGTGGAGACCCGGCGAGTCGGCACTCGGAGCGCCGTGGGAGCTCGCGAGCACGTACGCTCCGCCGCCCGCTGGCACGCATCGTGTGAGGACGGAGGCGGAGTGGAACGCGGGCGCCTTCGAGCGGACAGCGGGGAGCGCGCTGTCGGCGGCCGTGGTGACGGGGATCGCGGTGGCGCTCGCGAGCGCGATCCCGGAGACGCTCCGCGCGCCGGTGCTCGCGCTCTCGCTCATCGTGTGGGCGGTGATGGTGCTGCGCGCCATCGTCGCCGCCGCGCGCACCGCGCACGCGAAGTTCGCCGGTGGCGAGCGCGTGCCGGTCGCGATCGCGTGCGCCGGGATCGCGGCGGCGCTGCTGGTGGGAGCGCAGCTCGAGCTCATCCGCGCCGTGCTCGGCCGACACGACCTCGTGTGGCTGCTCGACTGGCGATGGACGCTCGCCCAGGCGCAGGCGATCGCGCGCTTCGGCGGCGCGGAGCACGCCCTCGACTACGCCGGCGCCCCGATCGGCGCGCCCGTGGGACCGGCGTGGCTCGCCGGCGCGGCGCAGCGGCTGTTCGGCATCGGGATGGGGTTCGTCCTCTTCGGACTCGTGCCGGCGCTGTGCACGCTCACGATCGTCATCGCCGGAATGCGGCTGCTCCGTCGATGGGGGGTGCTGCATCGCCACGCTGCCATCGCGGTGGCGCTGACGCTCACGCTCCCGCTCGCCGCTTCCACGCTCCGCGGCGCCGCACGCGGCATCGCGCGCATCGACAGTCCTCTCTCGTGGCACTACCTCCCCACGAGCATCGCGCTCGCCTCGCTGTTCGCGCTGGCGGTGGGGTTGGCGGCGCTCGCGATCGTGCACGCCGGGAGCGCGCGGTGGAGCTCGCTCGCGCTCGGCGCGGCGGGAGTGGCGAGCGTGGGGGCGCTGCGGCCGGAGTATCTGGTGGGGATCGCGGTGGTGGCGGTGCTGTGCGGGGCGCGGGGCGAAGGGCGCGGGATTCGGGACTCGGGAAGCGGGAAGCGGAAAGCGGCGGCGGGGGTGGGGATCATCGCGGGGGTGCTGCTGGTCGCGGTGTGGGCACCGGGGATGACGATGCTCGGCGGAATGCACTGGATGGTCGGAGCGGAGCGCGGGCGGTGGATCGAGCCGCTGAGCGTGGGGACGGCCGTGGCGGTGGTGGCCGCGATGGTGTGGGCGATCGCGTATCTCGAGGAGCCCGCCGCGTGGCGCACGATCGGACGCGCGCTCGCCGCGTGCGCGCTCGCGGTGCTGGTCGTTTCGCTCGCGTCGCACTGGGTGGGCATCGGCGCGCGGAGCGATGTGCTCGCGAACGCGCGCGCGATCGGCACGAGCGATGATCTCGCGCGCGAGCTGCGGCGCGCGATGGAGCGCGCGGTCGAGCCGCCACGGCTGCTGCTGCTCATGACGTCGTTCGCGATCATCGTGGCGGCCGCCGCGCGCGCGTCACGAGCGGTGCGCGCCGCGGCCGCCACGCTCGGCGCGCTCGTGGTGCTCTCTCCGCTCGCGCTGCTCGCGCGCGCCTCCAGGCACGCGCCCGCGGTGGACGCGGCGGAGGATGGCGCGCTGCACGACGTGCTGCGGCACGTGCCGCAGGGTGACGGCGTGCTGCTCGTGTCCAGCGATCTCGCCGATCCGGCGGACGACTGGGCGCGCCCGCTCGGCAACGCGTTGCTCGTCATGTACGGCGGCCAGGCGTTCTACGTTGCGGACGTGCGGACCGTGCACTACGCGCGCCCAGACGCCCCCGCGCGGATGCGCGAGCTGCGCACGTTCTTCGGCACGCCGTGGTCCGCATGGCACGACGCGTGGGCGGTGCGCGCCGGAGTGACGCACGTGCTGGTGCACGACCGCTGCCCTCCGGTGTGGCTGAGCGACCGCGGCGTCCCCCTGCTCGAGCTCGCCCACTCCGGCGCCTGGACCGTCTACGCCCTCGACCACCGCCAGGCACCGAGCGCTCCTCCGTGGCCGGACGTGGTGCGGGATGTCAGGGCTGTGTACGGCAATGGGGGGTGCCTTTGAGGAGAGGGGATAGGAGCTGGTGGCTAGACCACCATGGAACGCGTGTGGCGTGTAGAAGGCGGTGGTAGGCGAGAGGAGATGGGTAGAGCGCGTGTAGGCTCGGCTGTAGGCGGACTCTCTCTACATCCCGCCCTACACGCGCTCTACCTGTCTCCTCTTCCCGTCAGTCCCCCACACGCCACACGCGTTCCATGGTGGTCTAGCAACTAGGTCCTACCATCTCCCGTAATCAGAGCCCTCACCACCCTCTCCCCCGCCCGCCCGTCCCACCCCTCCGGCCTGCGCGGCGCTTCCGGGCGGCGGGCGGCGCGGACGAGTGCCGGGAGCGCGGCGGGGTCGGGGGCGAGACGGTTGGTCCCCTCGATGATGGTGATCGGGCGCTCGGTGTTCTCGCGCACGGTCAGGCAGGGGACGCCGAGCGCCGTCGTCTCCTCCTGTAGCCCGCCGGAATCGGTGACCACCACGTGCGCACAGCGCACGAGGTCGAGCATCTCCGTGTACGCCACCGGCTCGAGCAGCCGCACGGCGCCGAGGTCGATCCCCGCATCGGCGAGGCGCTGCTTCGTGCGCGGGTGCGCGGGGAAGATGACGGTGCGCTCCTCCGCGATGGCGCGGAGCGCGCCGGCGATCGCCCGGAGGCGGGCAGGCTCGTCCACGTTCGATGGGCGGTGCAACGTGACGATGACGGCCTCGCCGATGACCCCCATCCGCTCGCGGAAGCCGCTCGCCTCCGCGGCCGCGAGCGCGTGGAAGAGGGAGTCCACCATCACGTTCCCGACGAAGACGATCTCATCCTCCGGTTCCCCCTCGGCGCGAAGCGTCGCATCCGCGTCGCGAGACGGGGTGAGCAGCAGAGAAGCGAGCCGGTCGGTGACGATCCGGTTGATCTCCTCCGGCATCGCGCGATCGCCGGAGCGGAGCCCCGCCTCCACGTGCGCCACGGGGAGGAGAAGCTTCGACGCGACGATCGCCGCGGCCATGGTGGAGTTCACGTCGCCGTAGACCACCACCCAATCGGGGCGCTCGCGCTGGAGTACCGGCTCGATGCGCTCCATGATCCGCGCCGTCTGCACCGCATGCGACGCCGAGCCCACCTCCAGGTCGACCTCGGGCGCGGGGATCCCGAGCTCGCGAAAGAACGCCCCGGACATGGCATCGTCGTAGTGCTGTCCGGTGTGGACGACGAGCTGATCCACGCCAGCGGCCCTCGCCGCGCGGTGGACGGGAGCGAGCTTCGGAAAGTTGGGACGCGCGCCGACGACGTGGAGGAGCTTCATGGGGTGGGGAGCTATGTATAAGGATGGAGGGTAAGATACCAGGGGCAGCTTGGGGGTGTAGGACCTGGTGGCTAGACCACCGTGAAACGCGTGTGGCGTGTGGGGAACTGACGGATAGAGGGCGTAGGTACGGCGCGTGTAGGCTCGGCGGT
>DASTSH010000242.1:0-5935 GCA_035760785.1 Gemmatimonadaceae bacterium
CGCTCGGCGTCGAGGAACGGCTCGTTCTCGCCGCGCACGATGAGCGCGCCGGAGAGGCCGCGCTCCATCTGCACGGTCTCGTTGCTGTGCGGGTGATACCAGAAAGTGCCGGCGTCGGGGAGGCGGAAGCGGTAGGTGAAGGTGCCGCCCGGCTCGATGGGGTGCTGGACCATGTCCGTGCCGTCCATCGCCGCCGGCACCCGGAGCCCGTGCCAGTGGATGGTGGTGGGCTCGGGGAGGCGATTCGTGAGATGCACCTCGAGGACGTCGCCCACGCGCGCCTCGATGGTGGGGCCGGGGATCTGGCCGTTGTAGCCCCAGCCGCGGACGGTGCGGCCGGGGGCGAGCTCCCAGTCGCAGTCGCCGGCGACGAGCTCCACGGACACCACCTCGCGTCCCGGATCGGGGCGCGCGGCATCGAACGCGCGGTCGTACGCGACGTGCGCATCGGCCGGCGGCACGTGGACGACGGGGCCGTGGCCGCCATGATGGTGCTGGTGCTCGTGGTGCCCGTGCTCGTGGTGCCCGTGCTCGGTGACCTCGTGATGGTCGGGCATGTGAGCCTCCCGCGAAGAATTCGTGATGTCTCGCCACGACGGATGCACGAAGCCGCCGCCGCCGCAAGTCCGGGAATTGCCTTCGACACCGGTGCCGAGTCCGGCGCCATCGTGCCGGCTGCGGTGACACCGGAGGCACATCGAGGCGGGCGGTACGGTATGCAGCGGGCTGGACGACTGGTACTCGGCGCGGGGGCGCTCCTCCTCGCCGCATGCGGGAGCACGAGCGACGCGACGGCGCCGCACTCATCGGCGACGAGCGAGCCCACCCCGCGCTTCTCGCACGTGTTCGTGGTGGTGGAGGAGAACCGCGACTACGAGACGGTGATCGACGGGCACGCGATGCCGTACCTGGACAGCCTCGCCGGCCAGTACGGGCTCGCCACCGAGTACCACGCGGACACGCACCCGTCCATCGGCAACTACTTCATGCTCACGGTGGGAGACGTCGTCACGAACGACGACGCGTTCGGCGGCACGGTGACGGCGGACAACATCGTGCGCGAGCTGGTGGCCGCGGGAAGGACGTGGAAGTCGTACGACGAGGACCTCCCTTTCGCGGGCTACACGGGAGGGAGCCGGGGCAGGTACGCACGGTCGCACAACCCGATGTCGTACCTCTCTGATGTGGTGGACGATCCGGCGCAGCGACAGAACCTGGTGCCGCTGACGCAGCTCGGCGCGGACCTGAAGGGGAACGCGCTCCCCGACTACGGCTTCATCGTGCCGGACATGTGCGACGATGCGCACAACTGTCCCCCCGCCACCGCGGACGCGTGGCTGCGCCTGCACATCGCGCCGCTCATCTCGAGCGCCGCATTCCAGGACAATGGCCTGCTCATCATCGTGTTCGACGAGGCCACGCACGACGACGGCACCGGAGGCGGAGGGCGCGTGGCGTGGGTGGAGGTGAGCCCGCGGTCGAAGCGCGGCTACCGCTCGGGCGCGCCGTACGGGCACGAGAGCACGCTGCGTCTCACCGCCGAAGGGCTGGGGCTCGCGCGCTTTCCAGGGACGGCGGCGGCCGCATCGAACATGGCGGAGTTCTTCACGGGGCCGTGACGGCCGGGATGCGCGCGCGGCGACATCGCCGGGCCCGCCGGGCGATGCGCGGCGCGCTCAGGCGCCGTCCACGTCCCACCCCTCCGTGGGGAACACCGGCG
This sequence comes from Gemmatimonadaceae bacterium, assembly GCA_035760785.1. Classification (GTDB taxonomy): domain Bacteria; phylum Gemmatimonadota; class Gemmatimonadetes; order Gemmatimonadales; family Gemmatimonadaceae; genus JADGGM01. The sequence goes on from DASTSH010000242.1 coordinate 1,721, forward strand.
GGCGCGCCGGCCGCATGATGAAGTCGTAGAGTCCCATCCCCCACATCGCGGCCAGGACGCGCTCCGCGCGTTCCATGGCGCGGATGCCGCCCTTGCCCCCTCCGAGACGCTCGGCAAGCATGGCCTGCAGCCGCCGAGTGAGGCGGGCGAGCATGGCGCGGAGCTCGGGATCGCCGTCGGCCTCCACGACGACGGCGGTGAACATGCGCATGTGCCCCCGATCGAGGATGGCGGCGGCCATGCGCCGGAGCATCGCCTCCACGCCCCCCGCGGCCGCGCCGGCGGTAGCCTGCTCGATGTCGTGGAGCATGCCGTCGAGGAAGCGCTGCGCCACGGCCTCGGTGAGGTCGTGGCGCTTGGGGAAGTAGTAGGTGAGGTGCGACTGCCGCACCTTCGCCCGGCGCGACACCTGGACCTGCGACAGCCCCTGGATCCCCTCCTCGTGCAGGATCGCCATGGCGGCGTCGAGGATGCGCTCGCGGACGTCGCCGCGCTCGCGCCGCGGCGCCGGCGCATGCGGCTGGGGCGAGGGTGGAGCGGGGGACTTGGCTGGACGCGCGGGGCTCCGGGGACGCGCCCGCTTCCGGGTCGGCTTTCTCTCTGGCATCGGCGCTCGGGATGGGTCTCTGGTGATCCTACCAGGGGCGCGCGCCCCGCGCCAGCGGCCGCGGCGCGGCGGGGGGAGGGTGATTGGGAACCCTACCAAGGTGATTGGTATTATTACCAAAGTTACGGCCGCGGCGCCCGTCGCGGCCCCCGCGCGCCGGACGGGGTGCCGGCGCCTCCCTGGAACGAGGTTCTCGATCATGTCGCATCACGCACTGTCCCACGACCGCCAGGGTGAGCGCCGAGCGCTGCTCGGCGGAGCCATGGTGTACGCCGTCACGGCCATCCATCACGTGTACGGCGCCTTCCGCTATCACACGCCGTGGCGCGCCCACGCGGCGCTCGTCGCCGGGCTCGCGCTGCTCGTCATGATCGGCGCGCTCGCGGTGAGCCGAGCGCGCCCCGCGAGTGCCACCGGGCGCGCGGCGTGGTGGACGTTCTTCGTCGTGAACGCAGTCGTGTTCGTGCTCTTCCTCGGCGTGTTCGAGGGGGCGTACAACCACGTGCTGAAGAACGTCCTGTACCTGGCCGGCCTGTCCACGTCGCACATGCGCGCGCTCTTTCCGCCGCCCATGTACGAGATGCCGAACGACTGGTTCTTCGAGATCACGGGGGTGCTGCACGTGATCCCCGCCGCGCTCACCGCGCGCTACCTCGCCCGCCTCCTCCCGCGCGCACGGGTGAGCGGCCGGGCGCACGCTTGAGTTGGAGGGGAGGGGCGACCAATGATGAGGATGACGAACATCGCGCGCTGGGTGGTGCGCGTGACGGGGCCGGCGCTGGTGGTGCTCGGCCTGCTGTTCTGGAGCGGGCGGGCGCTGGCGCTCCTGCCGGTTCACATGGCGATCGGGGTGGCGTTCGTGATCGCGCTCTGGCTCCTCGCCGCGATCGCCGCCCGCGCCGGGCTGCACCCGGCGCTGGTGCTCGCGGCCGTCGCGTGGGGGTTGGTGATCCCGGCGTTCGGCATCGCGCAGACGCGACTGCTCCCCGGACCCGCGCACTGGGTGGTGCGCGTCGCGCACCTGCTGATCGGGATCGTGGCCATGGTCGCGGCCGACCGGCTCGCGCGCTTCATCCGCTCGAGGGCACTGCCGTGGCGGGAGATGGAGGCGAACCCCGCGTGAGGGGAGGTGGGAAGATACTGAGGAGGATCGAGAGGTTGCCGCGCTCCCCCGTCGGGGCCGGGTCCCGACACGAAGCACGACGCCTCCGGCGATGCCGCCGGAGGCGTCGTGCTTCAGCGGGCGCTCACTGGATCGTGTACGTCACCACGACCGTGTTGTTCGACGCCGCGGACGCCGCGGCGGTCGCCGCGAGCGAGTAGGTGATCGTGTTTCCCGGCGCATCGAGGTTGGAGATGTTCGTGACCACGTCCGTCGCGGCCGCATCACTCAGCGCGACCGAGCCCGCGCTCGTCGCGGCGCCGGCGCCATCGGGATCCGCGAGATCCACGCTCAGCGTCACGCCGGTCGGCATCGCCGAGCCGAGCTGCGCCGTGATCTTCGCCGGGGAGGCGGGCGCGGCGTTCGTGGTCACGTCGTACGTCGTCGTGTTCTCCGTCGCCGTCGCGCCGGAGCCGCCGGCGCTCACGCTCATCGCCCCCGGGTCGCCGGAGACCGCGATCGACTTGGTGTCCGTCACCGAGTAGGTCACCGTCGCCTGCGCGGTGGTGCTCTGCGCGCTCGCCGTGCCGGTGATCAGCGCGGTGAGCGCGACCGCGGGGAGAAAGCGGATCAGCTTCATGAAGATGTCCTCAGAGAGAAGTGTGAGGTGAACGTCGAGCCCGAGCGGGACCGATGCGTGATCCGTCGAGCTCCCCCGGCCGCAGCGCGCCGCGCTTCGCCATCGCGTGAGACGATTCTCACTGGAGTGCATCGCGCGTGCGGGCCGCGGCGGGTGTCGGTCGGAGCTATGACTTCCCATACATCCGATCGTCACAGCAAGGTGCGCATCGCGCGCGACACGGGCGTCGACGGCAGCGAACACGATTATGATAGCCTAACGAGCACGCGCGCGATGAAGATGCATTCATTAGGGGCCACTCACCACATCGAGACGCAGTGTTCGGACTCCGCAGACATTGCCACACCATGACCATCGCGCTCACGGCGGCGCTGATGATGCCCACCGCCGTGGCGGCGCAGATCGAGATCCGCAGCGGCTCGATCGTCGAGCGCGAGGCGCGGCCGGGCGAGCGCTACTCGGGCGTCATCACGCTCGGTAATCCGACGGACGGGCCGGTGGAGGCGAAGCTCTACCAGACGGACTACCTGGCGTACGCCGACGGCCGCACGCTCTACGGCGCGCCGGGCACGACGCCGCGCTCGAACGCGAAGTGGATCGCGTTCAGTCCATCGTACGTCATGATCCCCTCGCACCAGACGGTGGACGTCAGCTACACCGTCACGGTGCCGCCGCGCGATGCCGCGCCACTCCCGGGGACGCACTGGAGCATGCTCATGGTGGAGGTGATCGCGAAGACGTCACCGGAGTCGCGGCTGCACGCCGCGTCCACCCCACAGGTGCACGTCGGGGTGGAGGCGCACGTGCGCTACGCCATCCAGCTCGTGACACACCTCCTCCCGCGCGGTGCGGCCAAGGTCGCCTTCGGCGACGTGAAGGTGGCGATGGTGGACGGCCGCCGGCTTCTGCTCTGGGACATCGTGAACACGGGAGAGCGCGGCGTCCATCCGAAGCTCTCGATCGAGCTGTACGATGAGAGCGGCGCGCTCGCGGGGAAGCTCTCGCAGGGGCGCGAGCCGCTCTACCCTGGCTCTTCGCTGCGGCAGCGCTTCGACCTCACGAGGTTCAAGCCGGGGCGCTACCGCGCCCTGCTCCTGGTCGATGGCGGCGGCGACGATGTGATCGGCGGGCAGATCACGCTCACGTTCTGATCCCGAGCACGGTGTCCAGCCTGCGGCTCGCATGCACGGGCTGCGCCGTCCTGCTCTCGCTGCTCGCCGCGATGCCCATCTCTGCCAGAGCCAGCACTCCCGCTCCGGACGCGACCGGCGGTCACGCCCCGGACAGCGTCGCCGCGAAGCCCGGCGATGGCGTCACGCTGGTGTTCCGGGTGTCGAACCCCTCGCGCCACGCGATGCGCATCCAGCCGCGCATCGCGTACCCGGCCGGCTGGCGCCTCGTTACTCCCCAGGCGCCGATCGACGCGGACGCGGGGGCGCGCGAGCTGTGCATCGTGCGCGTGGCGGTCCCCTCCGATGCGGCGCCGGGGCGGTACTGGGTGGTGCTCACACCGCTCCCGAGCGATGCGCGCGTGCTGCTGCGCGTGGACTCGATCGCCGTGGACGTGCGCGCGTACCACCACATCGAGGTCGTGCTCCTCGACGCGCCGCGCCGCATCGCGGCGGGGAGCGCCTACGCGGCGACGTTCTCGGTGCGGAATTCCGGCAACGTGGAGGCAGCGGTGACACTGCGCGTCGCGAGCGGCAACGATCTGCCGACGTCGCTCGACAGCGGCGTGGTACACCTGCGCCCCGGCGCGTCGGCGCAGGTGCGCGTGGTGGTGCGGACCGACGGCCTGCGGAGCCGGCATCTCCTGCACCGGCTCGAGCTCCGCGCGAGTCTCGCCGCGCGCGACAGCGTGCCGCC
>DASTSH010000243.1:0-6972 GCA_035760785.1 Gemmatimonadaceae bacterium
GCGCGGACACCGCGAAGGCGAGAGGACCGAGGTGCTCCTTTAAGACGTAGCGGGTGAGAATCTTCATACCGTGTAGTGAATGGGACCTAGTCGCTAGAACACCGAACGACGCGTGTGGCGTGTGGGGAACTGACGGGATGAGGAAATAGGTAGAGCGAGAGTAGGTTTGGATGTAGAGAGAGTTCGCCTACCGCCGAGCCTACACGCGCCGTACCTAGCTCCTCTACCCGTCAGTCTCCCACACGCCACACGCGTTTCATGGTGGTCTAGCCACCAGGTCCTACTCCCCACCGACCGTACTCGCTCCCATATTTGACCCAGACCATCAATTTAAGTCTCCTTCGCTCGCCGAGCGACCAGCCCGTTCCCTTCCGCCTAGGGCCTGGGTGCGTATCTCCCGATCGCTCCTGCTCTTCGCGCTGCTCGTCGTCGCCGGGCCGGCGGTGGCGTTGGGGCAGGGGACGCCCCGCGACACCGCCGCCTCCACTCCGGGCCTCGGCGTTCGCTTCCCGCCGAGGCGCGACACGCTCGCGCTCCCCATCCCGTCCGCGCTCCTCCCGTTCGGGCGACTCGCCCCATCGCGGACGCCGGCGGCGATCGTGGCCGACGCGCGCGCGGCCGCGCTCTCGCGCGCGATCGTCGCCAGCCAGGCCTCCCTCTGGGGGGAGACCGTCGCCGGAGCGCTACGCGGGGCCGGCGTCCCGGGCACCGGGGGCGCCGCGCCGTCCGATGCGACCGTCGTGCCCCAGCTTCCCGCCGCGCCCCAGATCCCGGCCCCCCAGCCCAGAAACGGCACCGACATCTTCGGCCAGCACGCCAACCTCGGCTTGCAGCTCCAGTCGCGCGTCGAGGTGAAGGGGGAGCGCGACCGCAACGAGCGCTGCGTCGCCACCGACTTCCTCACCCCGACAGCGGGGTGTCGCGGCACCTTCCAGCCGCAGTTCGACTTTCAGTTCGGCGTCCGCACCGGCGGCGTCGTCGCCGACCGCGTGCACGTGAACGTGGACTACGACTCGCAGCGCGAGTTCGACGCGTCCAACAACATCTCCGTCTACTACGAAGGGAAGCCGGACGAGATCCTGCACCGCCTCGAGCTGGGGAACGTCTCCTTCGTCCCCCCGCCCTCGCGCTTCATCACCGCCGGCATCCCGAGCGGCAACTACGGCATCCAGGCGATCGGCCAGCTCGGGCCGATGAACTTCCGCGCCATCGCCGCGCAGCAGAAGGGGAACGTCGTCCGCGACCGCGTCTTCACCGTCGGCGACCGCACCGTACAGACGATCGACCGCGACATCGAGGACTACCAGCTCGAGCGGCGGCGATTTTTTTGGGTCCTTGACCCAAAAAGATTGTCCTCATCGTACCCCAACATCGACATCCTCGATCCCTCGCTCCCCGCGCTCGCGGCGCGCCTCCCGCCATCGGAGCGCCCCCGGCGCGTGCTCGTCTACCGCTACCGCAGCCCCGCCGCCGGCGGGAGCACCGCGCGCGACATCAACGGCCCCTTCGCCGTCACCCGCTACGCCCGCAACACCAACGTCATCGGCCCCTACGAGGTGCTCCAGCAGGGGATCGACTACTACATCGATCCCACCAACCTCTGGATCGTGCTCGTGAGCCCCCTCTCCCGCGACGAGCGGCTCGCCGTCTCGTACACCGTCACGGGACCGGATGGACGCGAGCACGCCGGCGGGATCGGCGGCACCTTCCCGCAGCAGCGCGGCGTGATGGGGCGCGACACGGTGAACCTGCTCTGGGACAACGAGGTGCTCCCCGGCGACTCGGCGTTCGACCGCGAGATCCGCTCGGCGTACCGCCTGGGCGGGGAGGACCTCCAGCGCCAGAGCGTGGCGCTCAAGGTGGTGGTGGGGAGCGGCGCGGACCAGGAGAAGCCGGTGGGGGGCTCGCTGGACACCTACCTCCAGCTCTTCGGCCTCGCGCAGCGAAGCAACTCCTCCACCTTCGACGTGGAGAACCGCCTCTGGCCGCGCGTGGGGGACCCGAACGACGCGCTCACCACCAGCGGTGGGCTCGGCGGCACCAGCTCCAAGCTGATCCGCGACTACTTCGTCATCTTCCCCTCGCTGATGCCGTTCTCCGATTCGGGACTCGTGCGCCCCCCGAACCCGGCCAACGACTCGCTCTATCGCACCACCGACGAGGACCTGATCTCCCAGCGCCGCCCTCCCACGCAGTACCGCATCCGCGTGCGCTACTCCTCGGCGGGAGGGGAAGAATCCGGATCGCTCATGCTCGGCTCGGTGCAGCTCCGCCCCGGCTCCGAGCGCCTCTTCCTCGACGGGCGGCAGCTCCAGCGCGACGTCGACTACACGGTGGACTACGAGATCGGGCGCGTCACCTTCAACCGCCCCGACACCCTCTTCGCGCGCCCGCGGCAGGTGAGCGTGCAGTACGAGGAGAACCCGCTCTTCGCCGCCGCCCCCACCTCGATCCTCGGCCTCGCCGCCGAGTTCCCGAGCGAGCACGGGCTGTTCAGCATCACCGCGCTCTCGCAGTCGCAGCGGACCTCGTTCAACCGCCCGCCGCTCGGCTTCGAGCCGCAGTCCGCGCTCCTCGCCGGCGTGAACGGGAACTTCACCTGGCAGAGCACCCTGCTCACGCGCCTCATCGACAAGCTCCCCCTCGTGGACGCCACCACCCCGTCCACCGTGAACGTGCAGGGGGAGTTCGCCACCAGCCGCCCGCAGCACAATTCGGCGGGGGCGGCGTACGTGGAGACGTTCGAGGGGGAGGGGGGCGTCCCCGTGTCGCTCCAGGAGACCGCGTGGCGCATCGGGAGCCAGCCGGCGATCCAGGGCTCGGGGCTCACCCTCGGCGGCGTCGGCTACGATTTCTCCCTCGACAGCGCCACCACGCTCGCGTGGCAGAACCTGGGCACCGTGCAGGATCCCATCACGCGCACCGGGACCGCGGTGCAGTTCTTCCCCGAGCAGATCGACTCGCAGTTCGTGTTCATCGGCGGGCAGACCTTCCGCGCGCCGGAGACGGTGCTCTGGCTCGACCTGTACCCGCCCAACGTGGGCGGGCTCAGGGATCCCTCCGGGCGCGCGCGCTGGCTCCTCCCCCCCGGGGGCGGACGCCCCTGGCGGTCGATCAGCCAGTCGCTCGACCCCAACGGCGTGGACCTCTCGCACGTGGAGCAGCTCGAGTTCTGGGCGCTCATCGACACCAGCGAGGTGGCGCGCCGGAAGAATCCGGTGCTCGTGTTCGACTTCGGCGAGGTCTCCGAGAACAGCATCGCCTTCGGCCCCGAGACGCTCACCGTGCGCCAGCCCGTCCCCTCGGGCGGCGGGGACACCGTGTACACCGGGCGCCGGCTCGTGGGCTTCGACCGCCTCGACACCGAGCGCGACCCGGTGACCCAGTCGTTCGACGTGGCGCGCAACGACAACGGGATCCCCGGCGACGTGGTGGACTCCATCGTCGTGCGCAACACCCTCAACGGGCGCGTCGAGCAGGCGGCGCGCTTCCCCGTCTGCCGGCGCGGCGACGAGCCCGTGCTCCCCCTCGGCGACGCGAACGCCGACTGCACCGTGGGGAACCGCCGCCTCGACGAGGAGGACCTCGACCGCGACGGCTTCCTGAACCTGCACGGCGCGGGGGCGCGGAACTCCGAGCAGCTCCTGCGCTACGTGGTGAACCTGGGGGACGCCGGCTCGTACACCAAGACCGGGCGCTGCTACCGCGACATGACCGACACGTCGGCCACCGCCCCCGGCCCGCGCACCTTCTGCTGGGTGAAGTTCCAGCGCCCCTTCGGCGCGCCCGACGCGCGGATCAACGATCCACTCGTCAGGCGCATCCGCTCCGTGCGCCTCACCATGGTGGGGGGGGACGGGCGCGCGGCGGGGGACTTCTCCCGGATCGCCATCGCGCGCCTCCGCTTCGTCGGCGCGCCGTGGACGAAGCGCACCGAGAGCGCGATCGCCGGGATCGGCGGCACGCGCATCGACGCGCCGGGGACGGTGATCGCCACCACCGTCGGCACGCAGGACCGCGACGCGCGGTTGCAGTACGAGTCCCCGCCCGGCGTCACCGACGAGCCGGACAGCAAGGGGAGCGTGTACTCGCCGGGGACGATCCAGGTGAACGAGAAGTCGCTCCGACTCCTGGCGGTGAACCTCCCGCTCTACCACCGGGCGGAGGCGTACTACCGCTTCCCCGAGGGGGAGAAGAACTTCATGGGGTACCGCGAGCTGCGCGTGTGGGCGCGCGGGCGCGACAAGGGGTGGGGGACGAACGGGGACCTGGAGTTCTACATCAAGATCGGGCGCGACGCGGACAACTTCTACCTGTTCCGCACCCCGGTGAACCAGGGCCCCGGGCGCGACGCGTGGCTCCCCGAGGTGAGCGTCGACTTCCGCCGCTTCTACGAGCTGCGCGCGCGCGTGGAGAACGCGTACCTGCACGGCGGCGAGGCCGTCGCCTGCCACGGGCTCGACTCCGCGCTCATCGCCAACTCCGAGCTCCCCACCGCCCCCGGCACCAGGCGCTTCGCCGCGTGCGACGGCGGCTACATGGTGTACACGAGCAACCCCGCCGTGAGCCCGCCGAACCTGGCGGCGGTGCAGGAGATGGCGGTGGGGATCCTGCGCGTGAGCGAGGAGGGGAAGGGGAGCGGCGGGAGCATCGCCCCCACCGACTCCCTCGAGCTGTGGGTGGACGACATCCGCCTGACGAGCGTGGTGAACGACCCCGGCTACGCCGGGCAGATCGGGGTGAACGTGGTGGCCGGCGACCTGGGCACCTTCCAGGTGAGCGCCAGCCGGCGCGACCAGAACTTCCGGCAGCTCGGCGAGCAGCCCACGTTCATGGCCGACGACCAGCTCGCGCTCTCCTCATCGGTTCGTCTGGACAAGTTCCTCCCGCGCTCCGTGGGGCTCGTGCTCCCGCTCACCGTGACGCACACGCGCACCGGGGGGACGCCGCTCTTCCTCTCCAGCTCCGACGTCACCGCCGACGCGGTGGGGGACGTGCGGGCGCCGAGCAACTCGGCCACGAGCTGGGCGCTCACCGCCAGGCGCGCGACGCCGATGGAGCACGGGGCGCTCGCGCCCATCGTCAACAACCTGTCGCTCACCACCACGTACGTCACCGCCAACTCGCGCAGCGAGTTCCAGACCGGGCGCACCTCGGCCTTCTCGAGCGCGCTCGACTACGACCTCGTGTCGCAGGCGCGCACCACGCGCACGCCGGGATTCGTCCGGAAGCTGATCGACCACCTGCCGGGGTGGCTGAAGAACAGCGAGCTGCTGCGCTCCATGCACGACGCCACCATGCGGTGGAACCCCACCCTCGTGCGCCTGACGAGCACCTACGCGCGGAACAGCGACACGCGCGAGTCGTTCGCGCTCCCCGTGGTGCTGGGGACCGACACCGCGCGCGTGGTGCGCGGGCTGGACGACGTGTGGCGCAACACCGGCGCGATCGAGCTGCGCCCCTTCAACACGCTGAGCGCGCGCTGGGACATCTCGTCGCTGCGCGACCTCCGCGACTACGGCGACAGCACCGGCGTGGGCGTGGTGGCCGGCGGGGAGCGCGAGCGCTTTCTGGGGATGGACGTGGGGCTCGAGCGGGAGCGGCAGATGTCCGCCGTGGTGAGCGCGGTGCTCCCGCTCACCGCGTGGGTGAAGCCGCGCGTGGATTTCACCACCAACTTCTCCGTGCTCCGCGACCCCAACACCCCCAACCTGCTGCGCGCGGACGGGGACACCGCCGGGGAGTTCCGCCTCCCGCGGCGGCTCTCGAACGGGCAGGGGCTCGCCGTCACCGCCACCTTCGACATCCCGCGCGCGATCGGGATGTACGCCAGCGACTCCAGCGCGCTGCGTCCGCTGGCGAAGGTGCTCTCCCCCATCGACGTGCAGTGGCGCCGCGACCTGCGCTCCACCTTCGATGGCGTCCCCTTCGACCCGTCGCTCGGCTACCAGCTCGCGCTCGGCGGCGTGGGGAGCTTCCGCGAGGTGGACGGGATCCCCGCCACGAGCGCCGGCGTGTCGCGGAGCCTCGTGCTCTCGCACAGCCTGTATCTCCCCCTCGGGATGACGCTGCTCAACCGGTACAGCCGGGTGCGGAGCACCTCGTGGTCGCGGATCCTCCAGATCCAGACGCTGCTCCAGGCGGAGCAGGAGACCTTCCCCGACCTGAGCCTCCGCTGGAGCTACAATCTTCCTCCCGCGCTGCGCGACATCGTGAGCAGCGTGGGGGCGCAGGTGGGGGCGCGCGTGACGAAGTCGAAGAGCTTCCAGCCCACCGCGGGCGACCAGACGTTCATCCCGGGGCTCGGCCTCCGCATAGAGCAGACGTTGCGGCAGTACCCGCTCAACGGGAGTCTCACCTGGGGGCTGCTCGGCGGCTTCAGCACGAGCGCGGGGTGGAACCACACGACGCGCCGCGACGTGCGGAGCGGGGGGCTCACGGTGGGGGACCAGAACGACGTGAACGTGGACGTGGGGAAGTCATTCGGGCTGCCGCGGAGCTGGTCGCTGAAGAGCAATCAGCTCCGCACGCGGATCGGCTACCAGACGACGCACACGCAGGCGTTCTTCGTCCAGGACAGCACGCGCAAGCGCGTGACGGACAACGGCCGCTGGGCGATCACGGGCAACGCGGACTCGGACGTCTCCGACACGATGTCGCTCACGCTGCTGCTGGCCCGTGTGCTCACCTACGACAACGCGCTGGACCGCCGGTTCTCGCAGACGGTGGTGTCGGTGGTGTTCCACCTCCAGTTCTTCGCCGGCGAGTTGCGCTGACGGACGGCTCTCGTGAGGGCGCGGGACGCGGGACGCGGGACACGAGGGCGTGGCAGGGCTCCTGGGACTGGCGTGACGCGGGGGTGTGGCTCTGGCGGCGTCGCGCTTACACGCTGCGAGCCCCCGCGCGCGCCAGCGCGTTCGGGGCGCCCGCGTCAGCATCTACCGTCGGCGCGCGCGGGGTCTCTTGCTACGC
>DASTSH010000244.1:0-16981 GCA_035760785.1 Gemmatimonadaceae bacterium
CGGATCTCCCCATCGGGGCGTACCACGCGAAACTCGAGATCGATGGCGCCCTCCTGCGCCGCGCTCGCGGCGGCAGCGCGCACGCGCTCGCGGTCGTCCGGGTGCACCGCGTCCATCCAGGACTCCGGGTGCTCGTAGAGACTCCGCGCGGTGCGCCCCCAGATCCGCTCGTACGCGGCGTTGACGAAGAGGTAGCGGCGGAGGCCGGGGTCGGCGAGCCAGATCAGGTCATCGATGTTCTCCGCGGTCTGGCGGAAGCGCTCCTCGCTCTCCGTGAGCGCCTCGCCGAGCCGCGACACGAGGGCGGCGGCGGACACGGCGAGCAGCACGAGGCCGATCGTGAGCAGGGCGCTCGTCAGGCCCGTGCGGCGGATCCGCTCGCGTGTCGCGTCCGATACGCGGCCGATCGAATCGTCGAGGCGGGCGGCGGCATCCACCAGCCCCTGGAAGCGCGACTGCTGTGCGTCGATGCGCGTGAGGTATTGCTGCCGCGAGATGTGGCCGGCGTAGAGGGAATCGAGCACCGCATCCGCCGCACGGAAGCCGCGCGTCATCTCCTCCACGCGAGCGGCGATGGCGGGGTCGATCCGCCGGGCGAGGGGAAGGAGCCGCGCCTCCGCGCTCCGCCGGCTCTCGCGCGCGCGCGCGAAGCGCTCCGCGAACCGCGGCTCGCCCGTGAGCAGATAGCCTCGCGTGCCCGCCGCCTCCAGCGCGAGCGCCGCCTGCATCCGGGTGACGAGCGAGCGCGCCGGCTCGATCACCGTCGTGAGCTCGCGCCAGAGCTGCTGCATCCGGTACGACTCCAGCACGGGCAGGATGGCGAGGAGCACGAGCGACGCCAGCACGAGCGCGGGGGCGAGCCGCGCGCGCCGGCGCGCGATCACGCGCAGCCGATCCCCCGCCTCGCGCGCGGCGCTCGGCTCGCTCCCAGGTGCACGTCGATCCCCGGCGTCTAAACGCATGCGCCGTGGGCTCCGCTCCGCTCAGACCGCGCAGTAGAACAGTCTGGCCGGCGGGAGGTTGCGCGGCTCGAAGTCCTCCCGCACTTCGGCGAAGGTAGCGCGGAGGTCGGGGAGCACCGCGCGCGAGAACTGATACACGATGAACACGCCCGTGGGCTGGAGCACGGCGCGCGTCACGCGCACCACGCGCTGGCGCGTGGCCGCCGGCATGGTGCTGAACGGGATGCCCGAGACCACGTAGTCGGCGAGCGGCAGCTTCAGGCGCGCGATGGCGTCGTCGGCGCGCTCGGCGGACGCGTGCACCACGTGCAGGCGCGGGTCGCGCACCACGGCACGGAGGTGCGCGGCGAGCTCCGCGTTCACCTCGAGCGCCACGAGGCTCGCGTCGGGGCGCATGCGCTGCAGGAGCGCCGCGGTGATGGGACCCACGCCGGGCCCGTACTCCACGACCACGCGCGCGCGGTCGAAGGCCACCGGCGCCACGAGGTGCTCGATGAGGTACCGCGAGCTCGGCACGGCGGAGCCGAGCATCAGCGGATGCTTCACGAAGTTGCGGGCGAACAGCAGCAAGCTCTCGAGCTGGACGAGCGACGCGCGCGGCGCGGCTGCGCGCCGGCCGGATTGCCGTTCTCTGGACGTCATACCGCCCCCGGCTGCCGTGATGGACCCCGGCCTCGTCCCTGGCGGAGCGTGTCCGCGACCGTGGTCGGGGAGCCGGTGGCGGCAATGTCACGCATGGCTCGCGCCCGCGCGGTCGGAGGGCGGGGTAGGGGCACTATCGGTGGCCGCGCCCCGTCGGGATATTCCGGACGGCCTTCATCAGGATTCCGACATGCTCCGGATCGCGAGACAGGGGAGCGCGGCTTGGGCGATCGCCGCTTGCGCGTTGCTCGGGTCGCTGGCGTATCCCGCCGCGGCACAGACGATGACCCCCGCGCCCGATTCCGCCGCGCGGGGGGCGCTCTTCACGCGCACGGACGCGTGGATCGCGGGGGGGACCGTGCTCGGGGCCGCCGCGCTGATGACCGCGGACCGCGGGATCACGGATGAGTTCCGCGATCCCGGCCCGCAGCACAGCGGCTTCCTGCACGGCGCCGCGACCGACTTCAACTGGCTCGGCGACCCGGGCACGGTGGTGCTCTCGCTCGGCTTCTACGGAGCGGGGCGGTTGGGGCACCGCCCGCATCTCGCCGAGCTGGGGCTGCGCGGCGCGGAGGCGATCGTGGTGAGCGCGGCGGCCACGGGGCTGGTGAAGGGGGCGGTGGGACGCCAGCGGCCGAGCGTGAACGAGGGCGACCCCGACGACTTCTCGCTCGGTGCCGGATTCGGACGCGCGGGGCACACATCGTTTCCCTCGGGACACGCGACGGCGGCGTTCGCGCTGGCGTCGGTCGCCGCCACGGAGCTCTCGTCGTGGTACCCGCACTCGCGCCGGGTGCTCGTGCCCGCGGTCTACGGCACGGCGGCGATGGTGGCGCTCGCGCGCGTGTACAGCGCGAAGCACTGGAGCAGCGACGTGCTGGCCGGCGCGGGGATCGGCACGTTGAGCGGTCTGCTCGTGATGCGCTTCCACGCGCTCCACCCCCACAGCGGCTTCGACCGCGTGCTGCTCGGCGCGCGGCCGATGGTCACGGGCGCGCGTGGGATCGGCATGGGGTGGCGGATCGCGACGCACTGACGGAGCGCGCACCCGGTGCGGACGTCACGCGACGGGCCCCGTGCGATCCCTCGCACGGGGCCCGTCGTGGTTCGATGGACGCGTCGGCGTCAGCGGCCGCCGCCCTTGGGTTTTCCGTCCGCGGTAGCGTGAGTGCTCCACCAGGCAGGGGACCCGATCAGCTTTGCGTCCTTCTGCTTGGCGACCGCGGCGGCGGGCACGTTCGCCGCGCCTCCGCCGGAGACCTCCCCGGTGGACGTCACCGTGGTGTCCTTCGCCGCGCGCCCGGTATCGGCCTTCGCGGTGGCGCCGGTGTCCGCGACGGCCCGGCTCGCCGGCTTCTGGGGATAGGTGTTCTGCGCGGACGCCAGCGCCGGAACCATCAGGCAGGCGCCGATCGCTCCGATCATCCAGCTCATCTTCATTGGAGTCCCTCCTTCGGCCGAGTCCGCGTGCATGCGGCGGCCGTACCCGTCCCGTCTGCAATCCACGGACCGCGACCGGATGAGGGGACCGCGATGTATTGGGCCCCAACGAAAAGTTCACGCGGCCGGGTCCGGCGGTGCGCACGCATGGGGAGCGCGATGGCGCGGTGCTCCGACACGCGCTTCCCGTTTGTCCGGTGGCGCCCGCGCGCGGCAGAGAACAATGCTTCCCGGATGCGGCCGGATCGGCGGCGGCGCCGCCGATGGCACCGGCGGCGGACGAGAGTCTCGCCAGCGAGGAGATGACGCACATGCCAGTGATGAGCGTGGCCAGATTCGAGCGCTTCTTCCGCGTCGTGGCCGGGCTGGACGTGGACAAGGACGACCTCAGGCGCTACGACGACTTCATCCACCACAAGCTGCACGATCTGCTCGTGCGCGCCGAGGCCGCCGCGAAGGCGAACGGGCGCGATGTGATCCAACCGTACGACCTGCCGATCACCAAGGGGCTGCAGGAGTGCATGCATACGTTCCGGACGCTGGACGAGCAGATCGAGCTGACGCCGATCCTGACGCGGCTCGCCACGCTGCCGCCGCTGGACCTGAGCGCCAGCGACAGCACGGAAGCGGAGCTTCCGTGGATCGCCGGCGGACTGAGCGTGGCGCTCGCCCGGTCGTTCGGGATCATCGATCCCAAGCTGAAGAACCCGCAGACCGTGCAGTGGGAGCGCTCGTTCAAGCTCTTCGACCTACTGCTGTAGGGCCACCGCGTGGCGCCGGACGCGCGCACGGTCGCGCCGTCGCGTCAGGGCCAGAGGTCGCGTATCTCGGACGGCAGCACGTGCTTGACGTCCTCGATCTCGCCATCGGTGACGCGCCGTGCCAGCACGGTGAAGGCGGCACGGGCCACCTGCTCCGGATCGATCGGTACGTCGCGCCCGAACTGCTCCGCGATGTGGGCCAGGAACTGCTCTCGATGACGCACGCGAAGCGGCTTGTCACTCGGATCCCACCCCTCGTAGTAGAAGCCGCGCATCAGCATCGGGAGCTGGGCGGCGAGCTGCGCCACCTCATCCACGGTGAGCATGTCGCGCAGCGCGTGCAGCGTCGCCCTCCAGGCCAGATAGCCCCGGTGACGGTCCCGCGAGCCGAGCAACTGCAGCAGGTCGTTGATCCAGCTGTTGGTCCTGTGGACCGTGGTGTCGAATACTTCGAGGCCAGTCACACTCATCGCACCATCTCCACGGGTGTATCGACGTTCAGCCGCCCGCGTGACTCGCCGCCGGCCGTTCCACCCTCGGCTTCTGGCCGCCCGCCTCGGTGAGGATGTCGAGCACGGACTCGACCTGCGTCTGGTGCCGTGCGGCGACGGCGACGACGATCCCCGATGATGCCTCGGCCGCGCGCGCGTAGTGCGCGGGGGCCTGCCGACGGCGGAAGAACCCGATGATGGCCCCCACCAGCGCACCGCCGAGCGTCATGAAGTTCGGTCCGATCAACTGAATGATGGCGGTGCTCCGCTGACGTACCTCGCCCGGGAGCGCCAGGATCACGAGCGAGATCGTCACTCCGAGGATCAGCCCGATGAATCCGCCGATGCCCGCGAACCGGAACACCTCCCGGTCGGGCACGCGGCGCGCGTCGCGATAGAAGCGGTCGGCGGCGGTTCTCGAGACCACGACCTCGATGAGGTCGCGCGGGACGCCAGCGTCGTAGAGTCGCGTCAGCGCCGTGTCCACCGCGTCCGCCGAGTCGAAGATCGCGGTGACGACCACCGGCTCGCGATGCTCTCGCTGTCGCGGGGCGTGCGTTCCGCCGGTCATCGCGCGCCGCCTGCATGCGCGCGGGCCGCGCCGCCGCGCGGCGCGGGCACCGTCGATGCGGGACCGACCGCCTGCAGCTCCTCGGCGGTCCAGGGCTTCCCGTCGCGATTCGCGGTGGCCGCCCGGAGCGCGACGACAGTCTGTGGCGTCACCGGCGGCGCGCTGTTCGGCTTCCATTGCCGCACGTACGTCGCGACGGCGGCGATCTCGGCGTCCGAGAGCTGATCCCGCCAGGCGGGCATGACGCCGTTGTAGGTCTTTCCCGCCACCGTCACCGGCCCGTGCAGGCCATTCAGGATGATGCGGATCATCCGCTCCGCGGGACCGTTCACCCACTCCGATCCACGGAGGGGCGGGAAGGTGCCGGGCACCCCCATCCCGTCGGGCTGGTGACACGTCTGGCAGCGGGCCGCGAAGATGCGCTGGCCGGCCTGGATGGGGTCGGCCGTCGCGGAGCTGATGCGGCCGGCCGCGGCGGAGCCGGCCACGACGTCGCGCCCCCGGAGCGCCGTGTGCGCCCGGGCGTCGAACGTTCCGCCGAAGCGACCGAGATACCAGCCGCCCCAGAAGGTCACGAGGATCATCGCCGTCCAGACCCACCACGGGGCAGGCTCGCGTCCCTCCTCGGGATCGCGCGGCTCGCGCAGGATCGCCCGGTGCAGACGCTCGACGTCCGCTTCCACCTGCTGCGGACTCTCCGGCGCGTCCGAGTGGACCCGGCCCGGTCCCGCCCGCTCCTCGTCGCGAGCGGCCGCTGCATCGCGCGGCAACGCGTCTCTCGTCACGGCATGCTGTGCACGGTGCGGCGCTCCGCACCGTGCCCTCCACCCAGCGCGTGCGCGCGTCCCGGCGGCGGTGCGGCGGACACGGGATACTCCCGCTCGAGCGACAGCAGGTACGCCACGAGCGCGAGCGCATCCGGCGTGGCGACGATCACCTTGCCGCGTGGGGCGCGCGGCCCCACGACGGGGACCACGTGCTCCCCCGGTCGCACGCCGCCGGGCGCGCGCTCCTCGAAGAGGAAGGAGAACGACGGCATGATCGACCAGGGGACCAGCGCGCGCGGGTTGTAGAGATGGACGAGATGCCAGTCCGGGTCCGGCAGGCGCGCGCCGACGTTGATGAGGTCCGGGCCCGTGCGCATGGTGCCCAGCAGGTGCGGCCGGTCGTACACGTAGTCCGCCGGCTCGGTGGCCCTCGTTCCCCAGCCGCGATCCACATCGGTGGTGAACGCCGGATCGCGAATCTGCTGGCTGTGGCAGTAGACGCAGCCGTTCGCGATGTAGATCCTGCGCCCGCGCGCCTGCTCCGGCGTGTAGGGGGCGAGCTGCTTCGGGACCGGTACGTGCACCAGCATCAGCTGCGGAATCACCACGAGCACGAGCGCGGCAAATCCCACCGTGGCGAGCGCGCCGAGCAGCAGCAGCCACGTGCGAGTCATCGCGCCGACTCCTCGGCCTCGGTCGTGAACACCACCGGCCGCACGTCGTGCATCGGGGGCCGCTCCGGCGCCGGCCGTCGCCCGGTCACCATGAGCCAGTAGTGGTAGGCGAACACCAGGTGGCCGGCGGTCAGGATGCCGCCGGCGATCGACCGCGTCACGAGCCCGGGGAGCGTGACCTCCACGGAGCGCTGAAAGGGCACCTGTGGATCGAGCATGGCCAAGCCCTGGAACACGCCGACGACCGTGAGCGCGATCACGTACATCGCGATCCCGACCAGCACGAGCCAGAAGTGCCAGCGGATGAGGCTCGCGCTCGGCCACTCGTGGCCGACGAGGCGCGGCAGGATGTAGTACAACGAGCCGAAGAGCACGAAGGTGACGAAGCTGTAGACGCCCACGTGAGCGTGTCCGATCGTCCACTCCGTGAAGTGGGTGACCCGGTTCACCTCGCGGAACGCCGTGAACGTCCCCTGCAGCGAGACCGCCGTGTACGCCATGGCGCCGAGCACGACGAAGCGGAGCGTCGGACTGTAGCGCAGCGCCCCGAAGCGCCCGATCATCGTCATGTGGTGATTCACGCCCACCGCGAGCACGGGGATGACCATGAGCGTGCTCGCCACGATGGAGGTCGTGATCATCCACTCCGGCACCGGCCCGCCCACGAGGTGGTGCATCCCGTTCAACGCATAGAAGAACGCGAGCGCCCAGAAGCCGAGCAGGGAGAGCTGGTAGCTGTGGACGGGGCGGCCGAGGACCTTCGGGATGAAGTAGTAGGCGGCGCCGAGATTGATCGCCGTCAGCCAGAGCCCGAGCGCGTTGTGCGCATAGAACCAGTTCGCGGCGGCCGATTCGACCCCGGTCCACGTCGGCCAGTTTCCGATGGTGAAGATCACCGGGAACCAGAGATACGCCCCCACGATGTACCAGACCGAGACGTAGAGGTGGTCCACCTCGCGCCTCGCGAGCGTCCCGAGGAGCGACAGGCCGACGAGGGCGCCACCGACGATGAGCCACGGGTCGGCGATGTAGCGATCGAGCTCCAGCCACTCCAACCCATCGGTCCGCCCGGCGAGGATGGCGATGATGCCGATCACCAGGCCGATGTTCCACAGCACGATCCCGATCTGCGCCAGTCGCGGGCCGCGCAGCTCGGTGTGGAGGAGGCGCGGCAGGATCCAGAGCGACACGCCGAGCATCGCGATCGACGCCCAGCCGTAGATCATGGCGTTCATGTGCGCGGGGCGGATGCGGCCGAAGGTCAGCCACGGCTCCCCGGAGAGCCAGTCGGGAAAGTGCATCTTGAGGCTGGCCACATCGCCGAACGCGGACCCGATGAGGAGCCACCCGATCGCCGTCGCGAAGGCGAGGAGCGCGGGGCGGCGGCTGGAGGCGTCCGCGCGCGCGCGGAGCTGGATCTCCTCGCTCGCGCCCTGATACGGAGTGGGGCCGGCACGCGCTGCCTCGGTCACTCGGCACCTCCCCATTCACTGGGCGCGGGCGGGGTGAGCGGCCCGTACTCGAGCACTCGCTCGGCGCGCTGCTCCGGCGTTTCCCACGGACGCTCGACGGAGCAGTCCCCGGGCTCGAAGATCACGCGCGCCTGCCGATCGAGATGGCTGAACTGCCCGCGCCGCCATCCCCAGAGGAAGGCGAGCAGGGCGAGCGCGCCTAACGCGGCTCCGGTGAGCACGACGGCCAGGGACGACGGAAACATGCTGCCGCTTCTCCGAGATGGTGTCCGGTTGCGCCCGTACCGCGGGCTCACTCGCTCGGCGCACCCGCCGCCTGTCCGTCTCGGGTCCGGAGCACGATCCGGCCGAGCACGTGTCCCTTCGCGAGCCGCGCATGCGCCTCCGCGGCCCGGTCGAGCGGGTAGACCGCCGCGATCGGCACGCGCAGGTGTGCCTCGTCCACGGCGCGGTCCAGGTGCTCGAACTCGCGCGGGCCCGCCACCGCGTCGTACGCCACCACGCGGACCCCGGGGCGGCGGCGCGGCGCGGGCTCGACGCCGTTGGGGTACGCCACGCGGGCGTCGACGCGCAGGAAGTCGAGGCAGCGCTCGAGCGCGGCCCCGCCCGCGAGCGCGAGGACGGCATGGAGCCCGTCGGGGGCGAGCGCGCGCAGTCGCTCCACCTCATCCTCGCGCCGCGCGTCGAACACGAAGTCGGCGCCGAGCTGCCGCACGAGAGTGGCCGCGCCGCCGCCACTGGCGGTCCCCAGCACGCGCGCCAGGCGGCGCTTCGCGAACTGCACGGCGAGCGTCCCCACCGCACCCGAGGCTCCGAAGATCAACACCGTCTCGCCCTGGCTCACCTCCAGGTGGTCGTCGATGCCCTGGACCGCGGTGAGTCCGGTCACCGCACCGGCCCCCGCCTGCAGCAGGTCGAGCCGCCGTGGCACGAGCCCCGCTCGCTCGGCGTTCACCGCCACGTACTCGGCGTAGAAGCCGCCTTTGGGGTTGGCGTACTCGTAGGCCCATACCCGGTCGGTGATGTGAAAGCGCTCCACGCGCGCGCCCAGCGCCACCACGAGCCCGGCGCCATCCGTGCCGAGCACGAGCGGGAAGCGCGCGCGCTCGGGGGCATCCGCACCGTCGCGGATGCCGGCATCCCAGACGCCCACGCCCGCCGCGTGCACCTCGATGAGCACCTCGCGCGGCCCCGGCTCCGGCACCGGCAGCGTGTGGACCGTGAGCACCTCCGGCCCGCCGAACCTGTCGATCGCGGCGGCCTTCATGGTGGTGGGGACGCTCGGAGCCCGGCGCTCCGCGACTCTTCTCGCGCGCATACGGCCGGCGCCTGCTGGAGGGAGGCGAAGGGCGTCTGGACGCGCAGCCTCAGCTCCGCTCGCTGCTCCTGTCGGACGACGACGACTGGCCCCGCATGCCCGAGCTGTCGCCGGCCTGACTGCTGCTCGTCGCGTCGGGGTGGTTGTTCCGGTTGTGCTGATCGAGCTCCTGCCTGGAGTCGAGGTGCGCGCCGCAGATCCTGCAGTCGAATTCGTGGGTGTGTGCCATGATCTCCTCCTGCTGCCGTGTGTCGTGCCCCGGCCGTCGTTGGTGTGCGACGCCTGCGGCCGGAGCGGTGGCTGCTCATGCTGCACCACGTGTGCCCAGCGGGCTAGCTGGTTCTCGATCCCGCGCTCGTGGCGGTGGCCGGAGACACGATCACGCGCGCGGCCGGAGCGCCGACGGCGCGGCGCCTCCGCCGGAGCGCGTACGCCTTCGCGAGCATCGCGCCTCCGATCCACGTCACGAGCAGCGTCAGCGGAAGAGCGATCACGCGCGGCCAGAGCACGGCCACGAGCGCGATCGCGAGGAGCACCGCTCCCATCGTGGCGGCGAGCTGTGCCTCCGCGGGGCCGAGTGCGCGGCGCTCGGTGATCATCGCGCCGGCGGCGTTGCCGAGCCGCAGCGCGCCGGCCGCGATCCGCCCCGCGCTGCCTCCGCCGGCGTCCGACACGGGGCGGCGCCTCGCGCCCCCACGCGCGCGCCGGCGCGTGGTGCCGAGCACGATCTCCGTGGCGTTCGCCAGATCGTCGACGTACATCCGCTCCATTGCTCGCGCGAACGCCGCATCGTCCACGGCGACGTCGAGCTCCCAGTTTCCGAGCCAGCTCGCCAGGTTGAGATTGCTCGAGCCCACGCGCGCCCATCGCTCGTCCACGACGGCGCTCTTGGCGTGAAGCATCGATCCCATCCACTCGAACACGCGCACTCCCGCCTCGAGGAGCGGACGGTAGCCGGCCTGTGAGAGCGGCCGGAGGATGGGAATGTCCGACCCTCCGGGCACGAGCAGGCGCACGTCCACCCCGTCGCGCGCGGCCGAGCAGAGCGCGTGCACGTACGGCGGCGTGCCCACGAAGTACGCATCGGTGAGCCACAGCGTCCGCCGGGCGGCTGCCGCCATGATCTGGTCGAGCCGAAGCACCCCGGCCGTGAACGGCTCGGTCGCCACGACGCGGAGCGCGACTCGTCCGGCGGACTCGCCGCCGCCGCTCGATGCGCGCTCGTCGTGGGGGATGGGCGGACCGGCCGCTGCCCACGCGCGCGCGAACGCCTCCTCGACCGATCGCGCCGCCGGTCCGCGCACCTCGACGCCGGTGTCGCGCCACGGCTCGATGCCGCGTTGCGGGTCGCCGATCCACGGCTGCCCGACGCAGAGCCCCGACACGAACGTGATGCCGCCATCCACCGTGAGGGACTTGCGGTGGTCGCGATGCAGCCAGCCGAAGGGGCTCGCGAGCTGCGGCGGATTGAAGCACCGCACCGCCACACCGGCCCGACCGAGCGACCGCCAGTAGCGCCGCGGCGTTCTCCCGGCATCGCCGAGCCAGTCGTAGATCACGCGGACGCGTACCCCCTCGCGCGCCTTCGCGGCGAGCGCATCGGCGAACATCGCGCCCGCCTCATCGGCCCGTATGATGTAGCTCTCGAAGTACACCGTCCGCCGCGCGGACCGGATGGCATCGAGCCACGCCGGATAGTTCTCCGCCGAGTTCCTCAGGAGGCGAATGCCGTTCCCGGTCACGGGCGGCGCATCGGCCGCACGCGAGAGCGCCTGGTCGAGGAGATCCCGATCGGACGGGGTGCGCGGACGGCCGGCGGATGCCACGCTATGAACTCACCTTCACTCGGCGTCCCCGCTGGCGCTCGGCGATCGGCACGATGATCTCGAGCACTCCGTTGCGGAAGATCGCCGCGATGCCACTCTCGTCGGCGCCGTCCGGGAGCGGAATCGTCCGCTGGAACGTGCCGTACACCACCTCGCTCCTGGTGACCCCCTCGCGCTCCTCCTCGTACTCCTGCCGGCGCTCCCCCGAGATGGTGAGCATTCCGTCGTCCACGGAGACATCGATGTCATCGGCTCTGAGCCCCGGCAGATCGGCGCGCACCACGATCGCGTCCGGGCGCTGGAGCACTTCGATCTGAGGCACCAGCAGCTCGGCGCCCGTGGTGCCGAGATCCCTCCCCGTCGTACGCGTCGCGGGGAGTGTCCCCAGGCCGCCCTGCGCGAAGGGCGCCAGCGTCGGGCGCGCCATTCCGAAGCTCCCGAACAGCTGGTCCATCTCCTCGCTCATGCGCCACATCAGCTCCAACGGATTCATCGGGAGTCCGCCGCGCGCGAGCCCCTGCCTGCCGGTGCGCGCGCGCTGGAGCGCGCGTCCGCGCCCGCGCGTCGCCCCCTCGGTGCGCTGCGCCGACTCCTCGCCGCTCACAGGAATGGGCCGCTCGGCCTCCCTGCCGCTCGCGCCTCCCGCGCCCTGCTCCGTGCTGCCCCCTCGCGCCGTGGTGCCGGAGGCAGAAGTCCCTTGCTGTGCGTGTTTCCCCGCCGCATCGCCGGGCCCTTCGCGTCGTGTGGCCATTCGATGATCCCTCCCCTCGACTGTACAATGGATCACGATGCGCCGGCGCGTGTCGCGACCGGCGCCGCCTCAAGCTGGCGTCGGCAGCTGATGGGCGGTGCCAGGCAAGTGCGAAGCCGACTCTCGCGCTTTCCCGACGGCGAATCGTTCACGGTACGATGTAGTGTGAATGCACTTCGCCGAGGTCATGCGAGACGCCTCACCGAGGTCATGCGACGAAGTCGGCTCCCGGCAACGGCCAAGGCAGGAGCCGAGGCGCTGATCGTGGAGCCTCGACGGCACGGGGGTGATGCCCGCGCGAGTGGGAGGGAGAACATGGCGGACATGAAGAGAATCCCGGGAGACCATCTCGGTGCGTACTTCGAAGCATTCACGAAGCGCTATCTCCTCGATGCGGCGCCCGAGCGCGTGGACGTCGAGGTGCTGGAGCCCCGCTGGGGCGACTGGCGCGCCGTGGAGGGCGTCCGGCTGATGGGGATCACGTACGACCCGCACGAAAGCGCGCTCGAGTTCGAGCTGGAGCCGGGGGATCACCGCGTGTACCACCCCGTGGACGTGTGGGTCGTCGAGGAGCCGGACGGCTTCGTGAGCGGCATCGACCTCGTACGCGCCGACGGCACGCGCGAAGTCGTGCGCATCCAACGGATGGGGGTGCAGCGCGTCGATTGATCCGGGACGCGCGGCCCCATCGCCGGCGGAGCAGGTGGGTGCTGCGCAGGCACTGACGGGTGCGCAGGTGCTGCGTGCCTCGCCCGTGCCGCTGATGCTGGTGGGGCCGGCCCTCCAGGTGCTGATGGCCAACCCGGCGCTCGCCCGCCTGACGGGCCGCGACGCGGCGGTGGCGATGACGGGCGGGGTGGACGCGCTGGTCGCTCCCGACCAGCGGGAAGCGGTGCGGGAATGGCTGGCGCGCGCACGCGCGCCGGAGGGTGGGCCGGTAGAGCGTGCGGTGCGCGTGCTTCGCGCGGACGGCGCGGTGATCGACACGCGCTGGGCCATCGCGCCCGCGGGCGATGCCACCGACGTGCTCCTCGTCCACGTCCAGGAGACCAGGGCTCCGCCGCCGGAAGGCGGCGAAGACCTCGCACGCGATGCGATGACGCGCGTGTTCTGGGCCATGCCCGATCCGGCAGTCCTCGTGCTCGAGCGTGACGAGACGATCATCGGAGCGAACGAGCCGTGGTGCGCGGCGATCGACTACCGCGTCGCCGACGTGATCGGCGCCCGACTCGACTCGCTGGACATCGGGCTCGACGCCGCCGCGCGAGCGAGCGTGCACCGGATGCTGGCACACGGGAAGGCCGTGCGGAACGTGGAGATCGCCTACCATCGCCGGGGGGACACGGCGATGCGGCGGGCGTCGGTGTCCGTCGAGGTGGTCCACGTGTCCGGACACGAGGTGCTGCTCGCGATCTGCCGCGACGTGACCGCGGAGCGGGGCATGGAGGAGCATCGCCGGCGCACGCAGCGGCTCGAGGCGCTCGGCCGCCTGGCGAGCAGCGTCGCGCACGACTTCAACAACCTGCTCACCGTGATCCTGGCGAGCGGGCAGCTGGTGGGCAACAGCTTCGACGCCTCCGACGCGCGTCGCGGCGACGTCGCGGAGATCCTGAAGGCGGCACGGAGCGCGGCGGGACTCACCAAGCAGCTGCTGACCTTCGGCCGCAGCGCCACGTACGAGCCGCGGCCGGTGGACCTGAACAACGTGGTGCGCAATGTCCACCCGATCCTGGCGCGCCTGCTCGGTCCGGACATCCGGCTGCGATCCGTGGCCGCTCGGGAGCCGGCCTGGGTGCTCGCCGATCCGACGGCGCTCGAACAGGTGCTCCTGAACCTGACGGTGAACGCGCGCGACGCGATGCCCGAGGGCGGGCGCCTGCTCATCGCCGTGACGGCGGTGACGGTGACGGACGCAATGGTGCGCGGTGCCGCGGCCGACATGCCGCCTCCCGGGAGCTACGTACGGCTGGCCGTGCGCGACAGCGGGATCGGGATGGACGAGCACACCAGGTCCCGACTCTTCGAGCCGTTCTTCACCACCAAGAGCGTCGGCCGCGGCACCGGACTCGGATTGAGCACGGTCTACGGCATCGTGAACCAGTGCGAGGGGTGCATCACCGTGGAATCCGCATCGGGACGCGGCACCACCTTCCGGGTGTACCTGCCGCCGCTCGCGGCGAGCGGCGCCGGAGGAGAGCGACC
The DNA here is from genome assembly GCA_035760785.1 of Gemmatimonadaceae bacterium. Taxonomy (GTDB): domain Bacteria; phylum Gemmatimonadota; class Gemmatimonadetes; order Gemmatimonadales; family Gemmatimonadaceae; genus JADGGM01. The sequence continues at coordinate 13,878 of DASTSH010000244.1, forward strand.
CGTGCGGCGCGGCGCGGCGGCGTAGGCGCGCCGAACAACGGAGGCGCGCCGGCACGGGTGCCGGCGCGCCCGGTCCGCATCGCCCGGCGGAGTCCGCCGGTCACGCCGTCAGCACCACCTTCTCACAGTTGTCTCTCTTGTTCAGGAACATGTCGTACCCCTCGGGCGCCTGGTCCAGCGGCAGGCGGTGCGTGATCACGAAGCTCGGATCGATCTCGCCATTCCGGATCCGCTCGAGCAGCGGGCGCATGTAGCGCTGCACGTGGCACTGCCCGCTCCGCAGCGTGAGCGACCGGTTCATCACGGAGCCCATGGGGAACTTGTCGATGAACCCGCCGTACACGCCGATCACCGACACCGTGCCGCCGTTGCGGCATGCCATCACCGCCTCGCGCAGCGCGATCGGCCGATCGGTCTCCAGCATCAGCGCCTGCTTCGTGCGGTCGTAGGCGTACTCCAGGCCGTGCGTGTGCGCTTCCATCCCCACCGCGTCGATGCACGCGTCGGGACCGCGGCCGCCGGTGAGCTCCCGCAGCGCATCGACCACGTTGTCCACGTCCTCGTAGTCGATCGTCTCGGCGCGCGAGCGCTCGCGGGCCATCTGCAGGCGATACGGGAAGCGGTCGATCGCGATCACGCGCTCGGCGCCGAGCAGGAAGGCGCTGGCGATGGCGAACTGCCCCACCGGGCCGCACCCCCACACGGCCACCACATCTCCGGGATGGATGTCGGCCATCTCCGCGCCCATGTAGCCGGTCGGGAAGATGTCCGAGAGGAACAGCACCTGATCGTCGGAGAGTCCGTCGTCCACCTTGAGCGGCCCCACGTCGGCGTACGGTACCCGGACGTACTGCGCCTGGCCGCCGGCGAAGCCCCCGAGCAGGTGCGAGTAGCCGTAGATGCCGGAGGGCGAGTGCCCCCACATCTTCTCCGCCATCCAGGCGTTCGGGTTGGAGTTCTCGCACGTGGAGTAGAACCCGTGCTGGCAGTGCCAGCAGTTGCCGCACGCGATGGGGAAGGGGACCACCACGCGGTCGCCCGCCTTCAGGTTCTTCACGTCGCGCCCCACCTCCATCACCTCGCCCATGAACTCGTGGCCGAGCACGTCTCCCCGCTCCATGGTGGGAACGAAGCCGTTGTAGAGGTGCAGGTCGGAACCGCAGATCGCGGTCGACGTGATGCGCACGATCGCGTCGCGCGAGTTCAGGATCCGCGGATCGGGGACGTCCCGCACTTCCACGTTGTGCTTGCCCATCCAGCAATTGGCCTTCATCGGTCCTCCTCTGTACACCGTCATCGAAGGCGGGCCGCATCCGGCCGCGGCCCGCCGCTCACTCGCCCGCGATCACGCCCGGAGCTCCTCCTCCGCCGGAGGCACGGCGGGGTGCGGGCCCGGACGCACGGTGGCATCCGACACCAGCACCTCGCCGGTCTCCATCACCTGCTTGAAGGCGCGCAGCTCCCGCTCGATCTCGTAGTCGGGGATGGCGCGGAAGAGCTGCGCCAGCTTCGTGGTGACCACGCCGCCCGGCGGCTGGTACGACAGGTTCACCACCACCTCCGTGCCGCGTCCGCCCGGTGCCTCGCGGAAGCGCACCGCTCCCTCCGTGCGCACCTCCGATCCCTCCAGCGACCGCCACGCGATCAGCTCGTTCGGCCGGTCCTCGGTGATCTCGGCGTCCCACTCCAGCCTCATCCCGGTGGGCATCTTCGCCGTCCAGTGCGAGCGGCGATCGCCGGTGACCCGCACCGACTCGAGATATCTCATGAAGCGCGGCAGATTCTCGAAGTCGTGCCAGAAGCGATACACCTCCTCCGGCGAGCGGCCGATGGTGATGCTTCGCGTCACGCGGGCGAGGCGGCGCGCCGGCTCGGCGCGCGACAGCCGGCGGCCGGCGTACACATCCAGCGCGCTGATGCCGATCACCGCGGCGGTGGCCGCCGTGGTCCGATTGCGCTGCGTGCTGTCCGACGTGAGGGCCCGTCCCAGCAGCGTGAGATCCATCGCGTCGCCCGCGACCCGGCTCCACGCCCAGCGCGCGGCGGCGGGCTGCGAGAGCAGGCCGATGCCGCTCGCGATCTCGCGCGCGCCCACGGCACGCATGACGTTGCGGCTCTCCTCGTCATCGCGCACGCCGATCATGCGCGCCATGCGCTGCGGTGCGACCAGCTCCGCGAGGCCGAGGCCGATGCTGAACCACCCGAGCGCGGTCGCGAGCCCCGCGCCTTCGCGTCGCGATGGCGCGCGCGTGCCACGCGTCTGCAGCGGCAAGCCCGCCCCGCCTCGTTGCGTTTCCGATCGTGTCGCCGTGCCCATGGTGACCTCCTTGGGCCCGCGATGGAGCTCGAGGCCCGTCGATGTTTGCGCCGTCAGTGGCGGACGGAGAGTGCCAGCACACCACGTGCCCCGAACGGCGCGGGAAGCAGGACGCGCGACGCCGCCTGGCGTTCGCACGCGCCCCGGTCGCCGCCGCGACGAGTCACCGCGAAACGGTCGCGCGATCCGCGAGCGGGTGGCGCTGCCCTTGCGGCCCGTGTGGCGTGGGTCGTCGGGCACGGGTGGTCACAGCCGGACTGGAGAGTGTCATGGACAACGAGCGGGATCGCCGGGACGACGCGGCAAAGGATCCGAACGAGGAGCGCGGGCAGGACGAGCGCGAGAGCGGGTTGCCGGGAGGCGGGCGCGGGCGCCGCGATGAGGTCGGCCAGAGTCGGGTGTACAACATCAAGGACGACAACATTCCCCCGGATGCCGAGATCCGCATGGCCGGCTCGTGGGGCGGTGGTGACTACAACGAATCCGGCGGCTCGGAGCTGGTCTTCCGGGATGGGACGGTGCTCGGTGGCATGACGGCCGGCCCTGATGGGGAGCCGACGATCGATATCCACGCCGGGAAGGGACCCCCGCCCGCGGAGGAGGAAGATGCGGTGATCGGCAACGGCGCCGAAGCCGTGGACCGGCGCGAGTTGATGCTTCGCGGACTGCCGCCGAGCGACGAGACGTCGCGTGCCGACGCGCCGCGGAGCCAGGAGGGGAGGGAGCAGCGCGAGCCGGAGAGTCGCGGCCAGGCGTAGCACCCGTCGGCGGCGCGCGCCGGTTCCGG
>DASTSH010000245.1:0-15652 GCA_035760785.1 Gemmatimonadaceae bacterium
CGGCTGCTCGACGCGCCGCCGCGCCCGGCGCCGCTCCCGGCGGCGCCGCCGCTGGATGCGCGCGCGCCGGCGGTGGTGAGCGCGGCGCCGGTGCTGGAGCGCGAGGAGGGAAGGGTGCGCGTGTACCGCACCGCGCAGGGCGTGCCGGTGCTCGTGCGCCCCAAGCGCGGCGCGCCGCTCGTGCACCTGGGCGCGTACGTGATCGGGGGCGCGAGCGAGGAGCCGGAGCGGTTCGCCGGGCTCACGTCGCTCCTCGCGCGCACCGCGCTCAAGGGGACCGAGCGCCGCGGCGCCACGCGCATCGCCGAGGAGGCGGAGCTGCTCGGCGGCAGCATCGGCGCGAGCACCGGCTCCGAGAGCTTCGGCTGGTCGATCTCCGTGCCGTCCGCGCACGCGGCGGCGGCGCTCGAGCTGCTCGCCGACGTCGTGCAGCGCCCCACCATCCCCGAGGACGCGCTGGATACCGAGCGCGCGATCGCGATCGCCGACATCGCGCAGCTGCGCGACGACATGTACCGCTATCCACTCCGGCTGCTCACCAGCGCGGCGTTCCCCGACCATCCGTACGGCATCCCGGCCTCGGGCTACGAGACGTCGCTCGCGGCGATCGACGCCGCGGCGGTGCGCGAATGGCACCGGACGCACGTGCTCGAGGCGCCAGCGGTGATCGCCGTGGTGGGGGAGATCGATCCCGACGAGGCCGCCGCCGCGGCCGCACGCCACTTCTCGGCGCTCCTCCCGCGCGAGGCGACGCCGGTGTCCGAGCCGCGGTGGCCGCAGTCGCCGGTGATGTCGTACGAGACGCGCGACAAGGCGCAGACCGCGATCGCGCTCGCCTTCCCCGGCCCCGACCGCCGCGACGACGAGCGCTTCGCGGCGCACCTCATCGCCGGCGTGGCGAGCGGGCTCGGTGGGCGGTTCTTCGAGGAGCTGCGCGACAAGCGCTCGCTCGCGTACACCGTGTCGGCGTTCACGAGCGAGCGGCGGCGCGCGGGAATGTTCGTGTCGTACATCGCCACGTCGCCGGAGCAGGAGGAGACGGCGCGCCGCGGGCTGCTCGAGGAGTTCGCGAAGCTGCGCGACGTGCCGGTGACCGACGAGGAGTTGGCGCGCGCGAAGGAGTACGCGATCGGCACGCACGCCATCCGCCAGCAGAGCGGCGGCGCGGTGCTCGGCGACGTGCTCGATGCCTGGATGTTCGGCCGCTCGCTCGCGGAGCTGGATGAGCACGACGCGCACGTGCGCGCGGTGACCAGCCGCCAGATGCAGCAGCTCGCCCGCCGCTGCTTCGACGAGCGGCGGTTGGTGCAGGGAGCGGTGCGCGGCGGGAGGGGCTAGGACATAGTCGCTAGACCACCGTGAAACGCGTGTGGCGTGTGGGAGACTGACGGGATGAGGAGGGAGGTACGGCGCGTGTAGGTTCGGGTGTAGAGAGAGTCCGCCTACATCCCGCCCTACGCGCGCTCTACCTATCTCCTCTCGCCTACCACCGCCGTCTACACGCCACACGCGTTTCATGGTGGTCCACCCACCAGCCCCTACTCTCCTAGTGCTTGGATCGCTCCCCGCACCACCAACGCCGCCGGCCGCAGCCGACCGCCTGGGGCGCGGAGGCCGACCGGTGCCTCGTAGTCGCCGGCCTCGTACACGATCAGCCCCTTCACCGTCGAGCGGCTGGTGGCCCAGGCGAGCGCCGCCCAGATCGCGCGCGCCTGGCTGCGCTCGCCGTGCGCGAGCGGGAAGCCGCCCGCCTCGAGCACCCAGTGCGGCTTCCGCGAGCGCGCGGTGCGGAGCCAGACGTCCGCGGCGCGCATGCGGGCGTCGAGCGCATCGGCGCCGCCGAGCCACGGGAGGAGGCTCAGCGCCATCGCGTCGACCGGCGCCGATGGCGATGCGGCCCACGCGTAGAGCGTGCTGTCGCGCGCGCCGAACCCTCCCACGTGCACCATCACCCCCACGCCCGGCGCGGCGCGGTGCACCTGGGCGGCGGCCTGGTCGAGATAGGCGATCCACGCCGCCGCGTCCACGCGCCCCAGCGCGCGCTCGGCCGCGCCGCGCGGGTCGAGCACCGGCACCACGTACGTGGGGCGCAGCCGGCTCGCGATCCGCCCCACGTCGGCGACGCGCGCCGCGAAGTAGCGCGAGCGCGCGGCCGCGGGGACGGCGTGCTCGCGCGACAGGTCGAGCACCACCAGGAGCTGACGGTCCCCGCGCGCATCCTCGAGCGTGTGCGCGATCGAGTCGAGCGTCGCCGCCCCCGCGCCCTCGGGGGTCACGTAGATCGCCAGCGCCTCCGCGTCCACCGTGTCGGCGAGCGCGAGATCGCTCTGGATCGAGAGCGGGGGCGGCCCCTGGTGCAGTGTGGGGAAGATCTTCACCCCGATCGCGAAGTCGCTGTCCGGGCGCTCCTGCAGCCGCTCCCCCGCGTAGCGCTCGTAGCTGAGCACCGCGCGCGTCGAGGCCGGGATGTCGATCGCCATGAGCGTGCCCCAGGCCGCCGCGAGGGCCGCGACCGCGGTCCGGAGGAGCGTTCCCATCCCGGGGCGTCCCGGCGTGGCGGGGGCGACGATGGGCACGTACAGGAACCAGGGCATGGTGAGCGCCAGCGGCTGCGCGCTGAACGCCAGCGCCCCGCGCTGCGCGGCGACGAGACCCATGAGCCCCGCGGACACCGGCTGGCCCAGGAACATCGCGTAGCGCGCGCCGTAGATCAGCGCGAGCAGCAGATCGTACGCGGCGATCGAGAGTCCGATCGGGGCCGCCGCCAGTCCGCGCGCGAGCGCGTACACCGCCTGCGCCGCCACCAGCGCCACCGTCACCGGCCACACCCACGCGATGGAGAAGAGCGCGCGGCCGGAGAGCATCGAGTTCGACACCAGGAACACCACGAGCGCCGGCACGAGCAGCAGTCCCGGCAGCGCGCTCAGGAACGCCATCACGCGCGGCGTGGCGCGGAGCTTCGCGGTGCGCCCGGCGATGTACAGGTCCCACAGCAGCACGAGCACCGTCAGCGTCAGGTGCGCCGTGGCGAGGTGCCGCGCGGCGATGAGTCCGCTCATCCCCGCCCGCGCGTCTCGCTGCGGATCTCGCGCGGCGCGAGGCGCCGCGCGAAGACGTCCAGCGCCTTGCGCGGATCGGTGCTCGCGAGCGCGAGGACGTCGAGCAGCAGGAGCTGCCGCGCGGGGAAGGCGTGGATGGCGATGTGGCAGCCGTCGAGGAGGAGCACGCCGGCCACGTCATCGCTCGGGAGGGTGCGCACCAGCGGCGCGCCCACCGGGGAGAAGCCCGCCGCGCTCGCGGACGCGATGAGCAGCCCGCTCAGCGTGGACGTGTCGCGCAGTCGCGACGCGTCCACGCCGAGCAGGTCGGCGATGAGATGGGTGAAGGCGAGCGTTCCGGTCATCGCGTGACGAACGCCGGGGGCGGCACCGCCGCCGCCAGCGAGCGATGGCCGTCCGCTCCCACCGCGCGCACGCCCGCCCACAGGTCGTCGAGCTGGTCCGCCAGCAGATAGGTGGTGTCCGATCCCACCGGGATCACGCGCTCCCATGTCGGCGAGGTGGTGCGGCGCACGAGGACCTCGTACGCCGTGGCGCCCGGCGATGGCTTCCACCGGAGCAGCCAGTGCTGTCCTCCCGACGCGGCATCCCGCCTCGCGGTCACGCTGTCGGGCACCGCCGGCGCCGCGGCGAGCGATCCCACCACCGCCGCGTTCAGCCGCGCCACGCGCGCCACGTAGCCGAAGCGCACCGCCCCGATGGTGTCGGTGGGGAGGTGCTGGCGCTTGTAGTTCTCCAGCCGCTCGCTGAAGCGGAGCGCTGCGTCCCCCGCGCGCCAGAACGGGATGTGATCGCCCCCGCGGTGGATGCGGTCGAGCCGGAAGGTGGGGCGCACCTCGAATGCCGGCTGGTACACCAGCCCGGCGCCCCACGCGTAGCGCGCCAGCTCGCGCCCGGGGCCGTTGTCCGGATCTCCCGAGTAGATGCGGACGCTCGTGGAGTCCACCCGGCCGTCGTCGGCGATCACGTTGCCCACGATGTCGTCGGTCATCCCCGCCGCCACGCGATAGCCTTGCTCGTGCAGCCGCTGGGCGAGGTGAGTGGAGCCGAGCAACCCCTCCTCCTCGCCCGAGTAGAGGGCGAAGATCACCGTCGCGTCCAGCCCCTTGGGGTAATGACGCGAGAAGACGCGCGCCAGCTCGATCACCGCGGAGGAGCCGGAGCCGTCATCATCGGCGCCCGGGGCGTCGCTCGTGACATCGAACGGATCGATGCTGCAGATGCACGAGTCGTAGTGCCCGCCGATCACCACCACGCGGCTCGTGTCGCGACCGGGGAGCCAGGCGAGCACGTTGACGATCGGCACCGTCGGCTTCTGCGGGTGGCGCTGCACGACGACCATCGCGGGATCGTATTCCACGCGCAGGCAGCCGCCGCAGTCGCGCGAGTAGCTGGAGAGCGTGGTGAAGATCCACCGCCGCGCCGCGCCGACCCCGCGCGTGTCGGAGACGGTGTCGCTCATCGCGTGCCGCGTCCCGAAGGAGACGAGCGCGGAGTCGGTGGCCGCGATGCGTGCCGGGGAGATGTCGGCGAGGAGGCGCGCCAGCTCCGGATCGCGCTGGAGCCCGATGCGCGCGTCCACGCTCGCCGCGCTCGGCGCCGGCGCGAGCGTCGCGGGAGCGGCGGCCCCCGCGCTCCCGCCCCGCGCGCAGGCGGCGGCGGTGACGGTGAGAGCGATGAGAAATAGGGGTCGGGTCATGGGGGGTAGGGGGTGGGGGGGTCTGGGACCTAGTCGCTAGACCACCATGGAACGCGTGTGGCGTGTGGGGAACTGACGGAATGAGGAGGGAGGTGGAGCGCGTGTAGGGCAGGATGTAGAGAGAGTCCACCTACACACGAACCTACTCTCGCTCTACCTCCCTCCTCCACCCGTCAGTTCCCCACACGCGACACGCGTCCTTTGGTGGTCTAGCGAGTATGTCCTAGGACCTAGAACATGCTCATTGCCAACACCGATCTCAGCGACTCGTTCGTCGATCGCAGCCGTCCACTCAACATCCGGACCACGGACCAGAGCACCTTGTACGCGAGGTCGCGGTGGAAGTCGAGGAGCATCTCGAACTCGGGGCGGGCGATGGTGACGACGCGGGTGCCGCCGTTGGAGATGGCGTCGGTCGAGCGCTCGCTCCGGTCGAACACCGACATCTCGCCGAACATGGCGCCCGGCTTGAGCACCGCGAGCGCCTCCTCGCCGGCACCGGGGATGCTGCGGCTGATGCGGACCTCCCCCTCCACGATCACGAACAGCCGGTTCCCCGGCTCTCCCTCGTGGAAGATGTAGTCGCCGGACGCGTACGACCGCTCCACGCACGCCTCCGCCACCCGCTCCAGCTCGTCGTCGGTGAGCTCCTGAAAGATCTGCAACCCGCGCAGCAGCTCGATGGTCGTGGACACTCGCTTCCTCCATGGCGCGATTGGGTCGCGGGGAAGCTATGGACGGGGCGAGGGCGCCGGAAGAACTAGGACATGGTCGCTAGACCACCGAAGGACGCGTGTCGCGTGTAGGGAACTGACGGAGAGGGGGGCTGGGGTAGAGCGCGTGTAGGCTCGGCTGTAGATGGACTCTCTCTACATCCCGCCCTACGCGCGTCGTACCTCCCTCCTCATTCCGTCAGTTCCCCACACGCGACACGCGTCCTTCGGTGGTCCAGCCACCACCTCCTATTCTCCCCTACCACCTCGCGACTAACTTGTCTCCGTGCCCACCACCCCGCGCCTCCTCACCCTTCCCAACCTGCTGTCGCTCGCCCGATTCCCGTTGGCGGCGGCGTTCGTGCTCGTGCAGGGGACCGGGGCGCGCGTCGCGCTGCTGAGCGCGGCGGCACTCACCGACCTGCTCGACGGCTGGCTCGCCCGCCGCGGGCAGACCACGCAGCTCGGGGCGCTCCTCGACCCGGTCGCCGACAAGACGTTCGTCCTCGTGGCCATCTCCGCCTTCCTCTTCGACGGCACGATCGGCACCACCGACTACTTCATCGTCCTCTCACGCGACTTCGCGATCGCCATCGGCTTCTTCGTGGCGTACGTCACGCCGGGGCTCGATGCGGGAAAGTTCAAGGCGCGCTGGTCGGGGAAGGTGGTCACGGCGCTGCAGTTGCTCGCGCTCCTGCTCCTCCTGCTCCGTCCGTCGCTCTTCCCGATGCTGCTCCCCGCGATCGCGATCGCCTCGGCGTGGGCGATCGCCGACTACACCATCGCCCTCCACCGGACGCGGGTGCGCTCGTGAGGCACGCGATCGTGCTCGCGGCGCTTCTGCTGCTTGGCGGCGCCGCGAGCGCCGCCGCGCAGTCGGTCGAGACGGGGGTACAATCGGCGGGGCGCGTGGACGTGCTCGCGTCGAGCATCACGGCGGTGCAGGCGGGGGCCGAGCTCTCCGTGCCCGCGGGGCGCAACCTGCGCACGGCGCTGGTGGGCGCGCTGGGAGGATCGACGCGGCACGGCGAGACCGGCCTGAGCGCGCGCGCCGAGCTCGTGGGACGCTTCCTGCTCGACCCCGATTTCACCGCGCGCTGGGCGCCGTATGCCGGCGGCGGGATCGGCGCGCGCTACGACCGCATCCGGAACTGGAGCGGCGTGGTCTCGCTCTTCGTCGGCCTGGAGGGGCCGAACTGGAACGGCGTGGTGCCGTTCCTGGAGGTGGGCTACGGCGGGGGTGGACGCTTCGGGATGGGGCTCCGCAAGACGCGCGGGCGCGGACGCTGAGCGCCGGCGAGCGCGCTACGGTGCGCTCGCCGGCGCTCGGCTCGGGGCGATGAGCCCCGCCACCCCCCCACCCCCAACCCCCCGGAAACGACGAAGCCCCCGCGGATCAGCGGGGGCGAACGCGTTCACCAACCAGTGTCGCCGTGCCTTCACGCCGCGGAGGCGGCGTCGACGGTGCTCTCGCTTCCCGTCTTCGACTTCGGTGGCTGACAGAAGCGGATGCCGAGCGTCTTCAGCTCGCCGAGCTGCTTCTCCTCGAGCTCCGGATAGCGGTCCTCGAGGTACGCCATCGTGTCGTCGAACCACTCCAACTGGTGCTCCGGGGCGGCCTGCAGCACGCCACAGCGGATGATATGCTGAAACAGTTCGTCGCGCGCCTGCTCGAAGGGCGTCGGCGGCGCGACTTCCCTGCGACGATTTCTATTTTTGGCCATGCAAATCCATGTGGGCTAGAGTCCTATCAATATAACGGATCCGGGGGGCGGATTGAAGGTCCCGAAGGGTGCATTGTCCATTCCAGGCGCACCGCTCACCTGGGAGATTCGCGCTCGATGAGATCGAGCACCGCCCGGCTCAGCGCCTCCGGGGCTTCCTCCGGCACCAGCCGCCCCACGCCGGGCAATCGCAGGAGCACGCTCCCTGGAATCGCGCTCCGGAGCCGCTCCGCGAGACCACTGTCGAGCCACCGCTCCTCCTCGCCCCATACTACGAGCGACGGCACGCGAACGCTGGACAGATCCAGCTCCTCCACCTCGTCCGTCCGCAGCGCCCGCGCGAGCGTCAGCAGGTGCGTCACCCCTTCGGTGCCCACGAATGGCGCCAGATAGCGTGCCACGAGCCGCGCCGGCATCGCCTCCGGGGCCGCCACGCTCCCCTCGAGCACGCGCCGGAGCAGCGGCGCCGCCCCCAGCACCCCGTGCGACACGCGGATCGCGAAGCGCGCCGTTCCGAGCTGCACCGAGCGCACGTCGCGACCAGGGCACTCGTCGAACGCCACGCTGTTCACGAGCACGAGACCTTCTACTCGTTCGGGGCGCAGCACGGCCAGTCGCTGCGCGATCCCGCCCCCGATCCCGAGTCCCACGATCGTGGCGCCGGGGACGCGCATCGCCGCCATGGCGCGATCGAGGTACTCCGTCTGCGCGGTGATCGAGTAGTCGGCTTCCAGGGGGCGGTCCGACTCCCCGTAGCCGAGCAGGTCCACCGCGTACACGGTGTGCCCCCCCTCCGCGATCGCGGGGGCGACCGCGCGCCAGAGGAAGCTCGAGGTGGCGAAACCGTGGATCAGCAGGATGGCGCGCCCGCCATGCCCGTAACGCTCCACGTGGATGGAGCCCGGGCCGATGGGGACGCGCAGCAGGTCGGCGTCGATGGTGCTCTCCGGGGGTGATGCGCGGACTGGTGGCGCGCCGGACGTGGTGCGCCGCGCGCCGCGATGATGCTCGCTCGTCGGCGCCCGCCGGTCAAGCGCCGGCGTTGCTTGCGGATCGTTGCGCCCCCGGTAGTTTTCAACGTCATGTCGGAGCAGGATCAGACGTACGACGAGGGGAGAGCGCGCAATCTGGAGGCGCTGCTGCGGGCGCTCGCCGCGCGCATCGCCGAGCTCGATGGGCGCGGAGAGCTGCTGCGCCACGCGGGTGAGCTGATGCGGCTCATCGGCGACATCCGTAGCGAGTTGTTCCATTACGAGGTACGAGCCACCTACGACACCCCCGAGATCGCGGAGAGCCGCCGCATCGTCGAGGACGCGAAGAAGCGAATCGAGAGCCAATGGGAAAGAACCGAGTGGAGCACGGACGAGGACGACGAGCCAACGTGGTGAAGCAGCAGCAACAGCGCGCGAGCTCCACCCGGACCTTCTACATTGCCCTGGGCGTCATCGCCATCATCGGCGTCGCCCTCATCGCCCGCACCGCCTCGCACGCGTCGCGCGCTCACCGCGCGATCGACGTCGCGGTGACGCCGGCCAAGGCCGAGGGGCATCTGCTCGGCAACCCCAACGCGCCGGTCCAGATCCTCGAGTTCGCCGACTTCGAGTGCCCCGCGTGCGGGCAGTTCGCGACGATCACGGAGCCCGACGTCCGCAAGCGCATCGTCGACGCGGGGCTCGCGAGCTACCGCTTCTTCGACTTCCCCCTCACGCAGCACAAGAACACGATGCCGGCCTCCAACGCCGCCGCGTGCGCCGCCGACCAGGGGAAGTTCTGGGAGATGCACGACAAGCTCTTCTATGGCCAGCCCGACTGGAACGGCGAGGCCACCGACGACCCGGTGCCGATCTTCACGCGCTACGCGAAGGAGATCGGCCTCGATGTGCCCACGTGGAGCAAGTGCATGGATGACCAGCGGCACATCCCCCAGATCCTCGGCAATCGCGAGGAGGGGATCCGCCGGAAGGTGCAGTCCACCCCCACGTTCGTCATCGGCGGCAAGCAGATCGCCGGGGCCATCTCGTACGACGAGATGAAGGCGTACGTGGACAGCGCCGCCAAGCAGGCGGGCGCTCCCGCCGCCCCCGTCACCTCCGGCGCCCCGGCCGCCGCACCCTCCACCGACTCCTCGACGGCCAAGCGATGAAGCCCCGCATGCTCATCGCGCTCCTGGCGCTGGTGGGCACGTTCGTGGCGCTCTACCTCACGCTCTACAAGATCGGGGTCATCGGCGAGCTCACCTGCTCGGTGGGCTCGTGCGAGACGGTGAACACCAGCCGGTGGGCCATCTTCCTCGGCCTGCCGGTGGCCGCGTGGGGGCTCGCCAGCTACCTCGTCGTCCTCCTCCTTGCCCTGATCGGCGCCCAACGCCCCTCACGCGCGATCGCCTGGGCGATCGCGGTGCTCGCCACCTGGAACTTCTGCTTCTCCATGTGGCTCACGTACCTGGAGCGCTACGTCATCCACGCGTACTGCATGTGGTGTCTCATCTCCGCCACGATCGTGACGCTCATCTTCCTCACCGCCATCGTCGACCTGCGTCGGGAACTGCGCGAGGGCTGAGCCGGTTCTCACCGGCGGTGGGCGATTCCGGTCGCTGTGTCGCGCCCCGGTCCGGTCAGAATGCCCTGAGGTGAACGAGTTGAATCCGATTCGGGCATTCCGTCGTCCTGATTGTAGCGCCGCGGCCGTTGGTACGAACTCTGCTTTTCGTATCGCCCGCGGCGCCGCCGCCGCCTCTGTTCCGGCAGCCGGCTCACTCCATCGACGGAGCACACATGTGGGGCAAGCTGTTCCCTGAACGGATATTCTCGCGTCGGCTGACCCCGTCGGCCGACAAGCGACTGCGCCTGGCGCAGGCGCGCGCCGAGGAGTCGATCGTGCGCGCGCACGTGGACAACGCCCTGATGTTCGTGGACACCCTCGCCGAGGACCTCCCCTTCGACCGCGCGATCGAGACGTACGTGCGCGTGATGGGGATCCCCGAGCCGCTGGCGAGCACGGTGGTCACCCGGGCGCTCGTGCTGCTGGGAGAGGATCTCGTGCCGTACCGCCGCCGCGCCGCGGAGGCGCCGAGGGTGGAGGAGCCGGGACGTCCGCCGCTTCGCCTCGGCGATGCGTCGGACTCGCGCGTGCGGGCCGTGCGCCGCGCCTGACGACACCGGGCACGACCGATGCGCGACGGGCTCGCTCACGATCTCGTGAGCGAGCCCGTCGCGCATCGGTCGTGCCGCCTCAGCGGCGCGTCACGAACACGTCGCGCAGCATCCCCTCCAGCACGGGATCGGAGAGCGACACGTCCTCGAGACGCGGCACCACGTACATCTGGAGCCGCGGGTTCTGGTAGTGGGAGGCGTCGTGCTCGATGTCGCCGCGCTCCTCCACGCGGAGCGCCGGCGCGGCATCCCAGATCGCGAGCAGGTCCGGCTCGCGCGCGGCCAGGCGCAGCATGAGCGGGCGCGCGGGAGGCGGGAGCACGGCGAGCAACCGCTCGAACGCGTCGAGATCGATGTCCTGCCGGAGCGCGGCGCGCTCCTCCGCCGTGAGCGAGAACACGGGGTCGGGTCGGATTCCGGAGGTGGACATGGCGCGGTGTGGATGTCGCGCGGTCAAAGTAGGGCCGCCGGTGCGCGCGCGCCAGACGGGCGCCATGTCAGATGTGCTCGAGGGAGGCCAGCGCGGCCGCGCTCCGCGGCGGCGCGTAGAAGCCGAGGCCGCAGGGACGCAGCCCGGCGCGCTGGAAGCGCGCGAGATACCACCGGCGGTCGCGTGGGCGCACCGCTCGCACGTCCCCCTCGATCTCGTCCTCCGACGTGAACAGCGGCAGGTACGCCACGCCGCCGGTCATCCGCCGGATCGCGCGCAGCCCGCGCGCGAGCTCGTCGTCGCTCACGTAGTGCAGCACGTCGGCGCACACCACCAGGTCGTACGCCGCGCGCAGCCCGAGCGATGACAGCGACGCGATGGTCCCCTGCCGGATGCCGCGCGAGCGGCCGAAGCGGCGCACCACGTACTCGCTCGCGTCCACGCCATCCCAGTGCGCGCGCGGCCGCAGCGCCAGGATCGGCGCGCGCCACGCCCCCTCGCCGCACCCAACGTCGAGCACGGAGCGCACCGGGCGCTCGAGGAGCCACTCGGCCACGCTCACCGCGAGCGTCGCGCGCCGGCGCACATCGGCGGCGGTGGCCACGCGGTGGCGCGGGCTGCGGTACCAGCGGTCGAAGTACGCGCGGTCGAAGCGCTCTGCCGCCTTCAGGGGAACCTCCGGTGAGGGAGCGGGATGAATACCCCGCGTGGCGCTGGCGCGGCAAGGTGCCGCCGCGCGACGGCGACGTGACGTGTCGCCGCACCTTGCCGCGGCGCCGCCCGACGACGCATGATTCGCGCGCCCTCCCCTCCCCACTCCCCACCCGGACACTTCAGGAGCGAAGATGACCGACCGTGACGATGCGCGCCCCGACCGCGTGAGCCGCAGGACGTTCGTCGGCGCCGGACTGCTCGGCGGCGCCGCCGCCCTCACCGGCGCCGCGGTCCCGCTGTTCCCGCGCGACGCTGCCGCCGAATCGCGCCCCGCGCCCCGCGCCCCGCGTCCCTCGCCCTTCGAACCGGAAGAAGCCACCATCGCCGACCTCCAGGAGGGGATGCGCTCCGGCAAGTACACCGCGCGCTCGCTCGCCGAGATGTATCTGGCGCGCATCGATGAGCTGGATCAGAAGGGGCCGGGGCTCAATCAGATGCTCGACCTGAACCCCGAGGCGCTCGCCATCGCCGACCAGCTCGACGCCGAGCGCAAGGCGAAGGGGCCGCGCGGCCCGCTGCACGGGATCCCCGTGCTGCTCAAGGACAACATCGCGACCGCCGACAAGATGACCACCACCGCCGGCTCGCGCGCTCTCGCCGGCTCGATCGCGCCGCACGACGCGTTCGTGGCACGCAGGCTCCGCGAGGCGGGGGCGGTGCTGCTCGGCAAGACGAATCTCAGCGAGTGGGCCAACTTCCGCAGCACGCACTCGAGCAGCGGCTGGAGCGGGCGCGGCGGGCAGACGCACAACCCCTACGCACTCGACCGCTCGCCATCGGGCTCGAGCTCCGGCTCCGCCGGCGCCGTGGCCGCCAACTACGCGGCGGCGGCGATCGGCTCGGAGACCGATGGATCGATCGTCTCCCCGTCGGCCGCGTGCTCGGTGGTGGGGATCAAGCCGACGCTCGGCCTCGTGAGCCGTGCGGGGGTGGTCCCCATCGCCCACAGCCAGGACACCGCCGGCCCGATCGCGCGGACGGTGACCGATGCGGCGATCCTGCTCGGCGCGATCACGGGAGTGGATGCCGATGACGCGGCCACCGCGGCGAGTCGCGGGAAGGCGCTGGCGGATTACACGAAGTTGCTGGACGCGAACGGGCTGAAGGGCGCGCGCATCGGCGTGCTGCGCGAGAAGTACATGGGGTACAGCCGCACCGCGGACGCGCTGATCGAGGACGCGATCCGCGTGATGAAGGATCGCGGCGCGACGATCGTCGATCCGGCGAACATTGCCACGGCGGGGAAGTGGGACGACTCGGAGTTCGAGGTGCTGCTGTACGAGTTCAAGGCCGACCTGAACAAGTATCTGGCGTGGCTCGGCCCGTCGGCGCCGGTGAAGTCGCTCGCCGAGGTGATCGCGTTCAACGAGCGCGATGCGGCGCGCGAGCTCCCCTACTTCGGCCAGGAGATCATGCTCATGGCGCAGAAGAAGGGGCCGCTCACGGATCCGGCGTATCGCAAGGCGCTGGCGAAGAACCACCGGCTCACGCGAGCGGAAGGGATCGACGCGGTGATGGACGAGCACCGGCTCGATGCGCTGATCGCCCCCACGCAGGGACCGACGTGGCACATCGATCTGGTGAACGGCGACTCGGGGTCCGGTGGGAGCTCGTCGTCGCCGGCGGCGGTGGCCGGCTATCCGAGCATCACCGTGCCCGCGGGGTACGTGTTCGGGCTCCCGGTGGGGATGTCGTTCATCGGGCGGGCGTGGTCGGAGGCGGTGCTGATCCGGCTCGCGTACGCGTACGAGCAGGCGACGAAGCATCGCCGCCCGCCCACGTTCGCCGAGCGGGCGGCGATCCCCGCGAACGGGCGGCCGAGCGTCTGACGGCGCGGGGCGCGGAGGGCGCGCCGGGTCAGAACGAGCGCGCGATCGCCAGGGAGATGTTCGTGCCGCGGGTGGAGGGACGTACGGCGACCATCGGGACGCCGTGCAGCTTCTCCCACCGCTCGTGCACGAAGGCCCGGCCGAACGTGGCGCCGAGCACCGCTCCGATGGCCGCGCCGGTCTCCCCGTAAGGAAGCGCGCGGTGCCTCTTCGTGGAGACGCTACCCCAGAGCGCCCCGCCGATGGCGCCGAGCAGTATCCCTCCGGCGGCGCCGCGCACGATCGCGTGCGCGGCGCTCATTTGCCCGCGGCTCACTTCCACGGAGTAGATGCTGCCGCGAGGGATGGTCCACAGCATACCATTCGCCGCGCGGATCTGGAGGGCCGTCGAGTCGGAGTGCTCGACGGTGCCGATGATCCGCTGATTGTCTTCGATGGTCGGAGCGAACAGGCGGACCCGGGAGTGGGGCGCGAGCGTGTGCGTCCCGGTCGTGTCCTGGGCGAGCAGCGTGCCCGCGGGCGCCGTCATCAGCGCCACGCACAGGAGAGCGAAGAATTTCATGGTTCTAAACGTACGGTTCCGACCGGGCGCGCACCAGCTGCCTGACGGGAGAGCGGGATGGGGCGCATGAACGACGGAGGGGGAGCGGGGGCGCGCGTGGCGGCGTGGATGATCGCCGCGGGCGCGATCGCCGTGGTGCTCATCGCGCTCCCGTACAAGGCGTTCGATCTCGACCGCTTCTTCGTGCCGAAGGAGCTGGTGCTGCACGTGGTGGCGCTGGTGTGCGCGCTGGCGGCGCTGGCGCGCGCGCGGCGCCTGGAGATGAGCCGGGTGGACACGCTGCTCGCGGCGTACCTCATCCTGGGCGCGGTGTCGGCGGTGCTGGCGCCGAACTGGTGGCTGGCCGGGCGCGCGCTCGCGCTGTCGCTCTCCGGCGCTGTGGTGTTCTGGAGCGCGCGCTCGGCGGTGCGGGCGGGGGAGGGGGAGGTCATCCTCGGCGCCATCTCGCTCGCCGTGGTGCTGGCGGCGGCCACGTCGCTGCTCCAGGCGTACGGCGTGCGGACGGAGCTGTTCAGCATCAACCGCGCGCCCGGGGGCACGCTCGGCAACCGCAACTTCGTGGCGCATCTCGCGGCGATCGGCGCGCCGCTGCTGCTCATGCGCACGCTGCTCGCGCGCGGCCGCGTGGGGGCGTGGCTGGGCGGTGCATCGCTGGCGCTGGTCTCGGCGGCGCTCGTGCTCTCGCGCTCGCGCGCCGCGTGGCTGGCGCTCATCGCGTGCGCGGGGATCCTCGCGTTCACGGTGCTGGCCGGGTGGCGCACCTGGCGCGCGGCGCGCCTCGGGCCGCGCGTGCGGCTGGCGGGCGTGGCGGTGGCGATCGGGGGCGCCGCCGCGCTCCTGCTTCCCAACACGCTCGACTGGAAGAGCGACTCGCCGTACCTGGACTCCGTGCGCGGGGTGGTGAACTACCGCGACGGGAGCGGACGCGGGCGGCTGGTGCAGTACCGCAACTCCGTGCACATGGCGCTCGTGCACCCGGTGCTCGGCGTGGGGCCGGGGAACTGGCCGGTGCGCTACCCGCGCTACGCATCGAAGGCGGACCCCTCGCTCGACAAGGACGACGGGATGACGTCGAACCCCTGGCCGAGCAGCGACTGGGTGGCGTACCTGTCGGAGCGCGGGCTCCCCGCGTTCGCCTGTCTCGTGCTCGCGTTGGCGGGGCTGGGCGTCGGCGCGCTGCTCTCGATGTCCAGGGCGGGAGGAGCCGACCGGCTGATGCCTCCGGTGGTGCTGCTGGCGACGCTCGTCGCGACGCTGGTGGTGGGAATGTTCGACGCCGTGCTCCTGCTCCCCGCGCCGGCGCTGCTGGTGTGGGCGCTGCTCGGCGCCCTCGCGCCGCCGGCGCGCACGCGTCGCGAGATCGCGCTCGATCACCGTCGCGGTACGGCGGTGCTCACCGCGCTCGTACTGGGCGGGCTCGCCGTCGCGCACAGCGCGGCGCAGGTGGCCTCGATGTCGCTGGTGAACGGCGCGACGAAGCGCGCGGTGGTGGAGCGCGCCTCCGCGCTCGATCCAGGGAGCTACCGCATCCACATCCGGCTGGCGGAGTCGTACGCGCGCCGCGGGCAGTGCACGCACGTGCGCGCGCACGCGGGCGCCGCACGCGCGCTCTTTCCGAACGCGCCGGAGCCGAGGCGGTTGTTGGCGGAGTGCGGGGTGCGGGGCGCGGGGCGCGGGATGCGTAAGGGACTCGGGAGATGACCGCGGGGCGGCGCCTTCGGCGCTCGCCCCGCACCATGGTGCGCGGGGGGCGGCGCTCATGCGCCGCCC
>DASTSH010000246.1:0-7179 GCA_035760785.1 Gemmatimonadaceae bacterium
GCGCCGATCATCACGATCGGGCGGGGAAGCTACATGAACGACCTCGTCGAGATCGCGGGCGGCCGCAACATATACGGCGACGTCGCTGCCGCATCGCCCACGGTATCCATCGAGGACGTGATCCACCGCGATCCCGACGTCATAATCGCCGGTCCGGTGGGTGCGTCGCACATGCGTGCATCCGCCATGTGGCGTTCCGTGAACGCCGTTCGGCGCGATCGCATCGTGGTGGTCGATACGATGCTCGTGGGCCGGCCCGGTGCTCGCCTCGGCGAGGCGGCGGTATCCATCGCGCGGCTGCTTCACCCCGAAGCGAAGGGGCTACCGTGAAGCGCGCCGCATTCTGGGGAGCTGCTATAGCGGTGCTCTGCGTGCTCCTCGTCGCCGCCGTCGCTCTGGGCACGGTGCCGCTGCAACCGTCAGCGGTGGCCGCCGCGGTGATGGGGAGTGGCGACACCGAGACGCTGGCCATCGTGCGCACGCTCCGGCTTCCGCGCGCCGTGCTCGCTCTGCTCGTGGGCGCCGCGCTCGGCATAGCGGGCGCCGCGCTACAGGGATCGCTCAGAAATCCGCTGGCGGAGCCGTACCTGCTGGGTGTGTCGGGAGGCGCGGCGGTGGGTGCCGTTACCGCGGTGGCGCTCGGCATCACGGCAGCGGGTGCTCTGCCATTTTTCGCCTTCGCCGGCGCGGCGGCCGCGGTGCTCACCGCGCTCGCGGTGTCGCGCACCCTCGGTGGCGGTCGCGCCGATCCGCGCGTGCTTCTCATGGCGGGTGTGATCATCGGCGCCTTCGCCAACGCGGCGATCATGGTCCTGCTCGCGGGTGCGCCACCCAACACCGTGCGCGGCGCACTCTGGTGGATGATGGGATCGCTCTCGGGTGCCGGCTGGGTGGAAGTGCGCTGGCTCGCGCTCTACACGATTCTCGCCGGCGGCGCGCTCATCTGGCGCGCGCGGGAGATCGACATCCTCGCGCTCGGTGAGGAGCCGGCGGCCGGGCTCGGGATCGACGCACGACGCGCGGGGCAGCGGATCTATCTCGTGGCGTCGTTTCTTGCGGCCGCCACTGTGGCCGCGGCCGGGCTCGTGGGCTTCGTCGGGCTCGTGGTGCCGCACATAGTGCGTGCGGCGGGGATCCGGCGGCATCGAGCGCTACTCGCGGGATCGGCGATCGCCGGAGCGGCGCTCGTCATACTCGCAGACATCATCGCGCGCGTGGCTCACCCTCCCATCGAGCTACCACTCGGCGCCGTCACCGCGCTGGTGGGCGTGCCATTCTTTCTCGTGCAGCTCCGACGCCTCGTATGATCGCCTTCGAGCAGATCGTCGCGCGCTACCCGCGCTCGCAGCGGCCCGCACTCGATGGCGTGTCGCTCGCCGCGGAGCGGGGAAGGATCACCGCGGTCGTGGGGCCGAACGGGAGCGGCAAGAGCACGCTCGTGCGAACGCTCCTGGGGATGATCCCGCTCGAGAGCGGAGAGATCCGCGTGGACGGCGCGCCGCTTCCCTCGATGGAGCGGCGCGATCTGGCGCGGCGCGTGGCGGTCGTGACCCAGAGCGAGTCGCTCACCTTTCCGCTCCCCGCGCGCGAGTACGTAGCCCTCGGCCGCTATCCGCACGAGGGGACGTGGAGCGCCGAGGGCGCCGAGGATGCGGCGGCCATCGATCGAGCGATGCGGCTCGCGGGAGTGACTGCAATGTCGGCACGTGCCACCGACGAGCTCTCGGGAGGCGAGTGGCAGCGCGTGCGCATCGCGCGTGCTCTCGCGCAGGGCGGGAGCGCGCTCGTGCTCGACGAGCCTTCGACCTTCCTCGACGTGGGACACGAGATGGCGATGTTCGAGCTCTTCGCACGCCTCGCGCGCGAGGGGGTGGCAGTGCTCCTCGTGAGCCACCAGTTGAACCTCGTCGCGCGCTTCGCGGACGAGATAGTGCTTCTCGACCGTGGCCGGGTCGCCGCCGCGGGCGCGCCTATGGATGTGATGCGCGCGTCGGTGCTCGAGCAGGTCTACGACTGGCCGCTGGTCGTCACGCGCGATCCGGCGGTGGGTGCACCGGCGCTTCTACCACTACGCAAACCGCAGCCATGATCAACCACAATCAGCGAGCAGGGCATACGATGTCTCGCAGTCAAATGACATGTCGCAGTCTTCACGGCGACCGTAGCGTACCCGTAGTGGAAGTCGGTACTTCGAAAACGACCACCCGGGCGCGCTCGATCCCCGCGGCGATGCTCGCGGCCAGCATCGCACTGGCGGCAGGTGCAGCCGCGCTCGGCCCGACGCCGGCGCACGCGCAGGAGAGCGGGCGCGACACGGCGACGGTGCTCGCTCCCGTGGTCGTCACCGCCACGCGTCTCGACGTCGCGGAGAAAGCGCCCAGCATCACAACCGCAGTGATCAGCGGCGAGGAGCTGCGCGCCAGGCAGATCACCACGCTGCAGGACGCACTCCAGCTCGTGCCGGGCATCCTCGCCGCGCGCAGCGGGTCGTACGGTGGTCAGACTTCGCTCTTCGTGCGCGGCGGCCAGAGCGACTACGTGCAGGTTCTCGTCGATGGAACGCCAGTGAACGACCCGGGCGGCTTCATCGACATCGCGAACATCGGGATCGACAACGTCGACCGCATCGAGGTGGTGCGCGGCCCTGCGAGCGTGCTGTACGGCGCGAACGCCGTGACCGGTGTCGTGCAGATCTTTACGCGCGACGGCAGAGGCCCCGCGCGGCTCGCACTCGATGTGAGCGGAGGAAGCTACGGCGCGCGCGATGGGCGGCTGGCACTGCTTGGCGGCGGCGATCGTGCGAGCGGATCGCTCTCGCTCGCGCACCACGGCTCCGATGGCATCTACGACTTCAACAATGCCAGTCGCCAGGACGACTACAGCGGCGCGCTGCGGCTCGCTCCCGACGATCGCTCGAGCATTCGCCTCTCGCTACGGCACGTGAACGCGAGATCGAACATCCCGACCAACGGCTTCGGTGTGCCGGACGACAGCAACCAGTTCCACGATGTCACGCGCACCGTGGGCTCGATCGACGCCGGACGCTTCCTCACGCAGCGGCTCGAAGCGCGCCTCCTCCTCACCGGCTCGGACGCGCATACGCGCTCCGCCGATCTCCCCGATACGCCCGACGAAGAGTGCGCCTTCTGCTACGACTCGCGCGCCGGCACCTACCGCGCTGGCGCCGATGCACGGTTCGCGTTCTACGCATCGCCCGACCTCGCGCTCACCGCTGGTACGCAGTACGAGCGCCAGCGACAGCACAGCTCCGGGTCCGAGGCACGTGGGAGAACCGTGAACGCCTTCTACGGTCAGGCCACCGGCAACATCGGCGAACGCGCATCCTTCGGCGCGGGTATCCGTCTCGACGACAACTCGGCGTTCGGGACGTTCACCACCTACCGCCTCTCGGCCGGCTACCTGCTGGGCGCCGGCACACGCCTGCACGCATCGCTGGGGACGGCGTTCAAGGAGCCGACGGTGGATCAGACGTCATCCACGTCGCCCTTCGTGCGCGGCAACCCGGATCTGCGTCCCGAGCGCACCCGCAGCTGGGAGGTCGGCCTTTCCCGGTCGTTCGGCAGCGGGGCGGTAGTGCTTTCGGCCACCTACTTCAACCAGCGCTTCCGCGACATCATCCAGTACGATCCGGTACCGCCGTCCGAGGATGACCCCAACTACGTGAACGTGGGCGCAGCGCGCGCCAACGGCGCCGAGGTGGAGGCGCGCGCCATGGTCGCGCGTATCTGGGATCTGCGCGCCAGCTATACCCGCCTCGCCACGCGCGTGACGGATGCGGGAGTGGATGCCGGGGCCGGCGCCACGTACGTGGAGGGAGAGCGTCTCCTGCGCAGGCCGAGCGACCTGGCCACGCTCTCGATCGGCGTTCGCCCATCGCCCCGTGGAGCGCTGCACCTAGATGTCGGCTACGTGGGGAACAGGGTGGACATAGACTTCGCCAGCTTCCAGCGGGTCGAGGCCGATGCGTACACGAAGGTCGATCTTTCGGGCGAGCTGGCGCTCCTGCCGTCGCGCGCCGAGCGCGATCCACTCGCACTGACAGTGCGCGTCGAGAACCTCTTCGACAGCGACTACCAGCAGATCTTCGGCTTCCGCAGCCCGGGGCGCGCGGTGCATCTGGGCGTGAGGATGCGGCTCGGGCTCTGAGCGCCAGTGCCGCCCGCCGCGGCTATCTTTCAGGCATGCTCGTCACCACGCCCGCGGTCGTGCTCCACGCCTTCGACTACTCCGAGACCTCGCGGATAGTCCGACTGGCCACGCGCGAGGCGGGCGTGCAGTCGGCGCTCGCTCGCGGCGCGAAGCGCTCGCGCAGCCGCTTCGGGAGCGCCTTCGGGCTCTTCGCCGAGGGAGTGGCCGAGCTGCACCTGAAAGAGGGGCGTGATCTGCAGACGCTCGGCGCATTCGATGTCGTGCGCGTGCGGCCCGAGCTGGGGATGGATCTCGGTCGCTTCGCTGGCGCTTCGGCGGTGGCGGAGCTGGTGCTTCGCTTCGGCGCCGAGAACGAGACGAGCGAGACGCTCTACGACGCGCTCGTCTCCGCGCTCGACGTGATCGCCGCGGCGGAACCGGAGCTGGCGACCGAGGCCGCGCTGGGCGGTGCCTGGCACCTCGTCGCGGAGCTCGGTTTCGCGCCGTCGGTGACGTCGTGCGGTGCCTGTCATTCGCCGGTCTCCGCCGATGAAGATCTTCCCTTCAGTCTCGCCGCCGGCGGCGTGCTCTGCGGCGCCTGCTCGGAGGGCTACGGCGGCGGCCGCATCCTCCCGGCATCCGCGCGCGCGTGCATAGAGACGTGGAGCAACGCGGGGCGAGTGGGCATGCTGGGCGAGCGCGACGCCCGCGCGCACCAGCGGCTTCTTCGCCAGTTCCTGCAACAGCACGTCTCCGATGGTCGCGCGCTTCGCGCGTTCGACGCATGGGAGAAGGGCGCCTGGGCGGCAACGTGATCCTCGGTACCGCCGGCCATGTGGATCATGGCAAGACCGCGCTCGTGCGCGCACTGACAGGCGTGGACACCGACCGCCTCGCCGAGGAGAAGCGTCGCGGGATCACGATCGACCTGGGCTTCGCGTCGCTCGCGCTGCGCGACGGGAGCTTGCTCGGAGTGGTGGACGTCCCCGGTCACGAGGCCTTCGTGCGCAACATGCTCGCCGGCGCGACGGGGATCGACCTTGCACTGCTCGTGGTCGCGGCGGACGAGGGAGTGATGCCGCAGACGCGCGAGCATCTCGCCATCCTCGGGATACTCGGCACGCGCGGCGGCGTGGTGGCGCTCACCAAGTGCGACCTCGTGGACGATGAATGGCTCGAGCTGGTGAGGGAAGATGTACGCGCGGCTGTCGCCGGGACGCCGCTCGATGGCGCGGCGATGTGCGATACATCCATCGTGGACGGACGCGGGCTGGATGAGCTGCGCGACGCACTACACGCGGCTGCCGCCGCGATTCCCGCTCGCGCCGCCGACGATCTCTTTCGCCTCCCGGTGGATCGTGCCTTCTCGGTGCGCGGTACGGGGACGGTGGTGACGGGCACCGTGTGGAGCGGCTCGCTCGCGCGTGACGCGGCCGTGCGGATCCTGCCGGGCGATCTCACCGCCCGCGTGCGCGGGATCGAGTCGCACGGCGCCGCGCGCGCGGAGGCGGAGCCGGGCACGCGGACGGCGATCGCGCTCTCGGGCGTGGAGGTGAGCGAGTTGCATCGCGGCTCGGTGCTGGTGAGCGATCGCGCCTGGAGCGCGTCGCATTCGGTACTCGCCGAAGTCGCGCTCCTCCCGGATGCACCGTCGATCATAGGGCCGCGCACGAAGGTCCGCTTCCATCTCGGCACGACCGAGACAGGGGCGCGGGTGGTGGCCGCGGGCGGAGCGCTCGAACCGGGAGGAAGGCGGCAGGCGAGGATCGTGCTCGACGAAGCGGTCGTCGCACGCGCGGGCGATCGCTTCGTGCTGCGCAGCGCATCGCCCCTCATCACCATCGGCGGCGGGATCATCAACGATCCGCTTCCGCCGCACCGCCGCTCGCGTCCATGGCATCACTCGGCGGCGTCTCCCACGGAGCGCCTGCCGCTGGTGGTCGGATCGTCGATGGCGCGCGGCGTGGATGTCGCCTCGCTCGCCGTGCGCACGGGCGCGCCACCGGGTGAGCTTTCCACTCTCCTGGCGGATGCGAACGGGCTGCACCGGGTGGGCGAGCGCGTGTACGCGGAAGACACGCTCCGCTCGCTCGCGGAGGAGGCGCTGGCGGCGCTCGATGAGTATCACGAGCGCTTCCCGCTCGAGCCGGGTGCGTCGCTGCAGTCGCTGCGCGCGCGACTCGGTGTGGACGCGCAGGTCGCCGAGACCGTTCTGGGCGAGCTGCAGAGCGCAGGGAAGCTCGAGTTGCGCGGCGCGGTAGCGATGCGAGCCGGTTGGGCACCTGTGCTCTCACGCGAAGCGGAGACCGTGCGTGGTCGCATACTCGAGATACTCCAGGCGGCGGGCGCCGAGCCGCCATCGGTGGCGGAGCTCGAGACGGAATGCGGCGCGAACACGCGACCTCTTCTCCGGCTCCTGGAGCGCGACGGCGAGGTCGTGCAGGTGGAGGGAGAGCGCTACTACGCGACACGGGCGATGGACGCGCTCACCAGCGCGCTTCGCGCAGCGATGTCCCCCGGGCGTCCGTATACCCCCGCCGAGCTTCGCGACGCACTCGGGCTATCGCGGAAGTACCTGATCCCGCTGCTGGAGCACTGGGACCGTGCGGGTATCACGGAGCGGCGCGGGGGAGAGCGCTTCATCGCCCCCGAGCGAGCCCAGATGGGCTGAAAAGGGCGGGGGGAGGGGACGGAAGGGGTTGGCGGCGCCTCGATGGCATCAGGGCGGGGAAGGGTGGGCGGCCGTCAGGGGTACAGGAGAGGGGCCGGAGACGGCGGCACGGTTAATGTCGGCGGGGATTGCTTGACAGGAACGCCGCCTGCGCCGTATGTTCGCCGGCAGGTCGTACTTGTATACATTTTTGTAAAGGAGTCTACCTAGCACCATTCCGCGTCTGTCGAGGAAGGCACATGAAGCACCGTTGGGCGGCGCTGTTTACCGTGCTCGCCCTGGGCTCGCTCGTGCCGAGAGTCGCGATGGCGCAGGGCGAGCCAAACCCTCCGCCGGCGGCGGAGCGCAGCCCTGGGGTG
>DASTSH010000247.1:0-12866 GCA_035760785.1 Gemmatimonadaceae bacterium
GATCGCGCAGGTCCCCCCGGCGTTCTCCGCCAAGAAGGTGGAGGGGCGCCGCGCCTATCATGCGGCGCGCCGCGGCGAGGCGGTGGCGCTCGCGCCGGTGACCGTGCGCGTGCACGAATGGCGCGTCCTCGCATGGCGTGAGGCGGAGGTGGACGTGTCCATCAGCTGCGGCGGTGGGACGTACGTGCGCGCGCTCGCGCGGGACCTCGGGCGCCTCGCCGGGAGCGCCGCGCACCTGACGAGCCTCCGCCGCGTGCGCAGCGGACCGTTCGCGGTGGACGAGGCGGTGTCGCTCGAGGCGCTCCGCGCCGGCGGCGCCTTCCTGCGTCCGGCGCGCGATGCGGTGCGCTCCCTCCCCGCCGAGGCGCTGGACGCCGAGGCGCTCGGTCGCGTGGCGCACGGCCGCGATGTGGAGGCTACCGTGGCGGGGAGCCGCGCGGCGCTCGTGGATCCCGTCGGCGCGCTCGTGGCCATCGGCGAGCGCGAGGGGGCGCGCTGGCGCCCGCGCGTGGTGATGCGCGATGCGTGAGCGAGTGGACCCCTTCCTGGACTCCGGGCTCCCTCCCACCTGCCGCGGGACGGTGCTCACCGTGGGCACCTTCGATGGCGTGCATCGCGGCCACCGCGATGTGCTCGCGCGCCTCTCGGAGCGCGCGGGAGCGATGGGACTCGACAGCGTGCTCGTGACCTTCGAGCCGCACCCGCTCGAGGTGGTGAATCCCGCGGCCGCGCCGCAACTGCTCACCGTGGGGGCGGAGAAGCTCGAGGTCGTGGCCGAGAGCGGGATCGACTACATGGCGGTGGTGCCGTTCACCCCCACGCTCCAGCGCTACGGTGCGGCCGACTTCGTGGACGAGGTGCTCCGCCGCCGCTTCCACGTGCGGCACCTCGTGATCGGCTACGATCACGGCTTCGGGCGCGGGCGCGAGGGGGATGTGGAGCGCCTGCGCGTGCTCGGTGCCGACCGCGGCTTCGGCGTGGAGGTGGTGGACGCGGTGACGCTCGATGATGGGCGCCCCGTGTCATCCACCCTCATCCGCCGCGCGGTGGCCGGCGGGGACCTCGGGCATGCCGCGCGCGCGCTCGGCCGTCCGTACTCCGTCTCCGGCCGCGTGGAGCACGGCGCCCGGCGCGGCCGGCTGCTCGGCTACCCGACCATCAACCTCGAGCGCCCGTCGCCGCGGAAGCTGCTGCCGCCGGAGGGCGTGTACGCGGTGCGCGTGCAGACACCATCCGGCCCGTTCGGGGGTATGATGAACATGGGACCGCGCCCCACCTTCGGTGATGCCACCGTGGGGCTCGAGGTCCACCTGTTCGACGCCGACCTCGACCTCTACGGCGCGTACGTGAAGCTGGAGCTCGTCCGCCGGCTGCGTGACACCATGACGTTCTCCGGTCCGGATGCGCTGGTCGCGCAGCTGGGGCGGGACGCGGAGGAGGCACGCCGCGCGTTGACTGAACCGGCCTAGCCCGGTAACGTTCGAGACTCTCCCGAAAACTTCCATCCACCTCGAAGTCGCATGGCGAACATCCGCTACCGCATTCTCCTCATCATCGGGCTGGTGCTGGCGTCCATCTGGGCGCTCTGGCCACGCACGATCACCGTGCGCGAGCGCACCAGCGCCGGCGTCTTCCACGACACCAGCTACAAGCGGGTGCCGCTGAAGCGCGGGCTCGACCTGCAGGGAGGGATGCACCTCGCGCTCGAGGTGGATGAGTCCAAGGGCACCGTCGCCAACAAGTCCGAGGCGATCGATCGCGCGCTCAAGGTCGTGCGCAACCGCATCGACGAGTTCGGTGTCTCCGAGCCCGTGGTGCAGAAGGTGGGGAACGACCGCATCATCGTCGAGCTCCCCGGCGTGGACGACCCGGAGCGCGCGAGACAGCTCGTGGAGCGCTCGGCGTTCCTCCAGTTCCAGATCACCGACAAGACCGGCGCGCTCGACAAGGTGCTGCCGCGCCTCGACCAGATCATCCGCTCCAAGGGGAGCGCGATCGCGGCGGCGCCCGGCGCCGCCCCCGCGACGGGGGACACCGCGAAGAGCGCGATCAGCTCGCTCTTCACGCCGGGCACCGACACGACGAAGAAGGCGAACGGCGCCAAGGACAGCACGGCGGCGGACAGCGGCCTGCTCGGCGCGAGCAACGGCCCGCTCTCCAAGCTCCTCCAGCCGGGGCAGCTCCCTGGCGAGTACTTCGTCGCCAACGCCGACGTCCCCACCGTGCAGCGCTACCTGGACCTGCCAGAGGTGAAGGCCGCGCTCCCGCCGGGGAAGGCGATCCACTGGGGCACGCTCCAGGAGGGGCAGGCCGGCGGGCAGCAGCCCGCGGTGACGCCGCTGTACGTGGTGGATGCGCGCCCGATCATCACTGGTGAGTACCTCACCGATGCCAAGCCGGGCACGGACCCGCTCGAGGGGAACATCGTGCAGTTCACCCTCAACACCGAGGGGGGGCGGCGATTCCGCCAGGAGACATCCAAGCACATCGGCGACTACATGGCGATCGTCCTCGACGATCGCGTGATGGGGCGCCCGCCGGTGATCGAGAGCGCGATCGGAACGCGCGGGCAGATCACCATGCGCGGCCAGCCGCTCCAGGCCACGCAGGATCTGGCGCTCGTGCTCCGAGCCGGCGCGCTCCCGGTGCCGCTCAAGGTGGTGGAGTCGCGCACCATCGGCGCCACGCTCGGCGCCGACTCGATCCACGACGGCATCAACGCAGGCATTCTCGGCGTGGCGCTCGTGGTGCTCATCATGGTCGGCTACTACCGCTTCTCCGGCGTGCTCGCCGTGGTGGCGCTCACGCTGTACGTGCTCTTCACGCTGGCGCTCCTGGCCGGCTTCGATGCGGTGCTCACCCTCCCTGGGATCGCCGGACTCGTGCTCTCGGTGGGGATCGCGGTGGACGCCAACGTGCTGATCTTCGAGCGAATACGCGAGGAGCTGGCGCGCGGGAAGACCGTGCGGGCGTCCATCGACGAAGGGTTCCGTCACGCGATGAGCGCCATCATCGACTCCAACGTGTCCACCGTGCTCACGGGCCTCGTGCTGTACGAGGTGGGGACGGGGCCGGTGAAGGGCTTCGCCGTGACGCTCATTGCCGGCATCGCGGCCTCCATGGTGAGCGCGATCTTCGTCGTGCGGACCTTCTACCTCCTGTGGCTCAACCGCACCCGCGGCGCCCAGACGCTGAGCATCTAAATGTTCCGGATCCTTCACGACACCAAGATCGACTTCATCCGGCTGTGGAAGATCACCACGGTCGTGACGCTGCTGTTCACGCTCCCGGGGCTCGTCTGGATCGCGGTCAGCGGGTACAAGTACAGCATCGAGTTCACCGGCGGCACGTTGATGCAGGTGCAATTCCACAAGCCGCCCGATGTGGGTGAGCTCCGCAGCACGCTCGACAAGGCGGGGGTGAAGGGGGCGGAGATCGCGCAGTTCGGCGGCGACACCGACTACGTGATCCGGGCCCAGGATCCGCGCCAGGTGGCGCAGCAGTCGCGCGGCGCGGAGTCGGTGGCCGGCGAGATCACGACGGCGCTCACGCAGCACTACGGCGCGAACGGCTTCAAGGTGCAGCGCACCGAGGCCGTGGGCCCGAAGGTCGGCGGCGAGCTGCGCCAGAAGGCGTTCTACGCGATCCTGATCTCGTTCGTGATCACGCTGGTCTACCTCGCGTACCGCTTCGAGTGGCGCTTCGGCGTGGCGGCGGTGATCGCCACCGCGCACGACATTCTCGGCACGCTGGCGTTCATCAAGTACACGCACCTCGAGATCTCGCTGATCGTGGTCGGCGGCGTGCTCACGATGATCGGCTACTCGCTGAACGACACGATCATCATCTTCGACCGTGTCCGCGAGGATCTGCGGAAGAAGCGGAAGGAGTCGTTCTACGACACGCTCAACCGGGCGGTGAACGAGACGCTTCCGCGCTCGGTGCTCACGCACACCACCACGCTCGCCACGCTGATCGCCCTCACGATCCTGGGCGGCGAGGTGATCCGGCCGTTCGCGCTCGTGATGCTCTTCGGCGTGTTCACCGGTACCTTCAGCTCGATCTACGTGGCGCCGCCGATCCTGCTCTGGATCGAGCACAGGTGGCCGCGCGCCGCCGGAGAGAAGGGAGGCGTCGGCCCGCGCTCCTCCCGGGCCGAGGTGAAGCCCGGCAAGAGCGAGCCGGCCGTGCACGCGACCCGCTGATCCACCAGCCGCCGCCCTCCGGGCGGCGGCTTCGCTTCCGGCCCATGTTCCGCTACGTCGACAGCCACACGCACCTGGCAGACCCCGCCTTCGACGCCGACCGCGATGCCGCCGTGGCGCGCGCGCTCGAGGCGGGGGCAGAGGCCATGGTCTGCATCGGCGAGTCGCTCGACGCCGCCGATCGCGCGCGCTCTCTCGCCGCCGCGCACCCCGGGCGCGTGTACTGGACCGCCGGCGTCCACCCGCACGATGCCGCGGGCTTCGATGTCGCGCGCGACATCCCCGCCATCCGTGCGCACCTCGAGCGCGGAGCGGTGGCGGTGGGGGAATGCGGGCTCGACTACCACTACGATCATTCGCCGCGCGAGGCGCAGGTCGCCGCCTTTCGCGCCCAGCTCGCGCTCGGCGCGGAGATGGGGCGCGCCGTGGTGGTGCACACGCGCGAGGCGGTGGACGACACGCGCGCGCTCGTGGCCGAGGGCGCGGCGGCGGGCGCGCGCGGCGTGCTGCATTGCTTCACCGGCCCCGCCGACCTCGCGCGCGCCGCGCTCGACCTCGGCTGGTACGTGTCGTTCAGCGGCATCATCACGTTCAAGAAGTGGGACGACGAGGCGTTGCTGCGCCTCGTCCCCGACGATCGCCTGCTGGTGGAGTCGGACGCGCCGTACCTCGCGCCCGTTCCCCATCGGGGGAAGCGCAACGAGCCCGCCTGGGTGCCGCGCACCGTGGAGCGGCTCGCGCTCGCGCGCGGCCAGCCGCCGGAGCGCGTGGGGGCGCTCGCGGCCGAGAACGCCCGCCGGCTGTTCGGCCTGGCGACGGCCTCCCCCATCGGCTAGCGACGTCGCGCACGCCCGGAGTAAACTGTAGCCCCAAATTCCCGTAGCCATGAGGACCCGGTGCCCAGCGTACCCTCCGACATCGAGATCGCGCAGTCGGCGCGCATGCGCCCCATCACCGACGTGGCCGCCGAGCTCGGCCTCTCCCCGGACGAGCTCGACCTCTACGGCAAGTACAAGGCGAAGGTGGACCTCGAGGTCTCGCAGCGCCCCGCGCGCGGGCGCCTCGTGCTCGTCACGGGGATCAACCCCACCGCCGCCGGCGAGGGGAAGAGCACCACGCTCGTGGGCCTGTCGCAGGCGCTGCGGCGCCTCGGCAAGAACGCCGTGATGTGCATGCGGGAGCCGAGTCTCGGTCCCGTGTTCGGCGTGAAGGGGGGCGCGGCGGGGGGCGGCTACGCGCAGGTGGTGCCGATGGAGGACATCAACCTCCACTTCACCGGCGACTTCCACGCGATCTCGAGCGCGCACTCGCTCCTCTCGGCGATGATCGACAACCACCTCACGCAGGGGAACGCGCTCGACCTGGATGCGCGGCGCATCACCTGGCCGCGAACGATCGACATGAACGACCGGGCGCTGCGCGACTGCGTGATCGGCCTGGGCGGCGTGGGGAACGGCGTGCCGCGCGAGGAGCGGTGGGTGATCATCCCCGCGAGCGAGGTGATGGCCGTGGTCGCGCTCGCGACGAGCCGGCAGGATCTCGAGGAGCGGCTCTCGCGCATCATCGTCGGCGCCACCGCGGGCGCGGACCGCAAGCCCGTGCGCGCGGGCGATCTCCGCGCGGTGGGGGCCATGAGCCTCCTGCTCAAGGACGCCATCCGCCCGAACCTCGTGCAGACGCTCGAGGGCGGACCGGCGCTGCTGCACGCGGGGCCGTTCGGCAACATCGCCCACGGGTGCAACAGCATCGTCGCCACCAAGACCGGTCTCGCGCTCGCCGACATCGTGCTCACCGAAGCCGGCTTCGGCTCCGACCTCGGCGCCGAGAAGTTCTTCGACATCAAGTGCCGCTTCGGCGGGTTGAATCCCGAGGTGGCGGTGCTCGTCGCCACCGTGCGCGCGCTCAAGCTCAACGGCGGCGCGAACAAGAAGGAGCTCGCCACGGAGAACCTGGACGCGCTCGAGCGCGGCCTCCCCAACCTCGCGGCGCACATCGAGAACGTGAAGCAGTTCGGGGTGCCGGTGATCGTCGCCATCAACCGCTTCACCTCGGACAGCGACCGCGAGCTCGCCATGGTCGCCGATTTCGCCGCGAAGCAGGGCGTGTGCGTGGCGCCGAACGAGGTGTGGGCGCGCGGCGGCGCGGGCGGCGAGGAGCTGGCGCGCGAGGTGCTCGCCGCGCTCGATCGCCGGGAAGGGAAGTATCGTCCGCTCTACGACGCGAAGCTGCCCATTCGCGAGAAGATCGACACCATCGTGCGCCGCGTGTACGGCGGCGAGGGCGCCGACTACTCCCCCAAGGCCGACCGCGCCATCGACTACCTGGAGTCCATCGGCCTCGGCGAGACGCCGATCTGCATGGCGAAGACGCAGTACTCGTTCACCGACGACCCGACGAAGCTCGGCCGTCCGCGCGGCTTCCGGATCACCGTGAACGACATCTACCCCGCGGCCGGCGCGGGCTTCGTCGTGGCGCAGGCAGGCGACATCATGACGATGCCCGGCCTCCCGAAGGAGCCCGCCGCCGAGCGGATGAGCATCGGGGCGGATGGAAGTATCTCGGGGCTGTTCTGAGTCGTGGGGTCTAGGACCTGGTCGCTGGACCACAAGGAAACGCGTGTGGCGTGTGGGAGACTGACGGGGAGAGGAGCGAGGTAGAGCGCGTGTAGGGCGGGATGTAGAGAAAGCTCACCTACAGCCGAGCCTACACGCGCTCTACCTCCCTCCTCTTAACGTCAGTTCCCCACACGCCACACGCGTCCCATGGTGGTCTACCCACTATGTCCTATCCCCTCGCCCCCTTCCGCCCCCTGCAGTAGTTTCCGTCGCACACTGCACCGCGCGCCGCGTCGCGCGCGCACCGATCCACACGACTACCCCACCTCCCCGGAGACATGGCGACCACTTCCATCTCCACCCCCAACGCCCCCGAGGCCATCGGGGCCTACTCGCAGGCCATTCGCGCCGGCGGGTTCCTCTTCACCGCCGGCCAGATCGCGCTCGACCCCGCATCGGGCAAGATGGTCGACGGGGGGATCGTCGAGCAGACCGAGCGCGTGATGGCGAACCTCGAGGCCGTGCTCGCCACCGTCGGCGCCGGCTGGAAGGACGTCGTCAAGACCACCGTGTTCCTCGTCGATCTCTCCGAGTTCCCCACGTTCAACGACGTGTACGCCCGGCATCTCGGGGGAGCGCGCCCGGCGCGCTCCACGGTGCAGGTCGCCGCGCTCCCGCGCGGCGCGGTCGTCGAGATCGAGGCGGTGGCGCGCATCCCGGAGTGAGCGCCAGCCTCGCCCAACCCATCCGTCCATGAGTACGTCGCACAGTCGCGAAGAGCTCTTCCGTCTCACCGCATTCGCGCGCTGCGCCGGCTGAGCGTCCAAGATGGGTCCGGGTGACCTGTCTCGAGCGCTCGCGCCGCTGCCGCGAACCACGGATCCGCGTCTCCTGGTCGGAAGTGAGACCTTCGACGACGCGGGGATCTTCGTGCTGTCCGACGAGCTCGCCCTCGTCCAGACGGTGGACTTCTTCGCGCCCATCGTCGACGATCCGTACACGTTCGGGCAGATCGCGGCCGCGAACGCGCTCTCCGACGTGTACGCGATGGGCGGGGAGCCGCTCACCGCGCTCAACATCGTGGGCTTTCCCACGGGGAAGCTCCCGCTGGAGGTGCTCACCGAGATCCTGCGCGGCGGGCACGAGAAGGTGCACGAGGCGGGCGCGGTGCTCGCCGGCGGGCACACGGTGGTGGACGAGGAGCTCAAGTTCGGCCTCTCGGTCACCGGGCACGCCGACCCGCGCCGGCTGCTCACGAACGCCGGCGCGGCGGCGGGGGACGTGCTCGTGCTCACGAAGCCGATCGGGAGCGGCGTGCTCACCACCGCGGCGAAGCGCGCCGCGCTCGATCCCGCCGTCTACGCAACGCTCGTGGACACGATGACGCGGCTCAACGCCGAGGCGAGCCGCGCGGCGCTCGCCGTCGGCGCCCGGTGCGCGACGGATGTCACCGGCTTCGGGTTGCTCGGCCACGCCTCGCACATCGCGAGGGCGAGCGCCGTGACGCTGCGCGTCGATGTCGCCGCCGTGCCGCTGCTGCCCGGCGCGCGCGAGGCGGCGGAGCGCGGGGTGGGCACGGGCGGTGCGGAGCGCAACGCGGAGTATCTCGCGCAGCGCGTCGACTGGGGACGGACCTCCGACGTCGACCGCGCGCTCCTCGTGGACCCGCAGACCTCGGGAGGGCTGCTCGTCGCGGTCCCCGCGGGCGCGGTGCCCGATTATCTTTCGCGCGTCCGGGGCGCCGTCGTGATCGGCGCCGTGGTCCCGCGTACGGAGTGGGACATCGTTCTCTCGTGACCTGTGGGGGCGGATGGGGCCTGGTGGCTTCCCCAGTCTTCAAAACTGGTGCGACCTGACCACGTCGGGTTGGGTGGGTTCGATTCCCACACGT
This sequence comes from Gemmatimonadaceae bacterium, assembly GCA_035760785.1. GTDB lineage: Bacteria > Gemmatimonadota > Gemmatimonadetes > Gemmatimonadales > Gemmatimonadaceae > JADGGM01. The sequence goes on from DASTSH010000247.1 coordinate 8,652, forward strand.
TCCCGCCACGAGGCGCTTCCGTGCTGACGCGCCTCCTGACGCATGCCGCCGTCGTCGGTGCCGCGCTCCTCTGCGTCGTTCCAGCGACGCGCGCGCAGAGCCTGGACAGCGCCCGCGTCGGGCCCAGCGCCCGACCCAGCGCCGCTGTCGCCGACCCCGCCGCGCCCCTCGACTCGCTCGTGCGACCTCCCATCTCGCCGAAGGCCGCGCTCCTGCGCTCGCTCGCCATTCCGGGATGGGGGCAGGCATCGCTGCACCGCTCCACCGCCGGCGGTATCTTCGCGGCGCTCGAGATGACGTCCATCGCGATGCTCATCCAGTCGAAGCACGAGCTGCGCAACGCGCAGCAGGCGGCGCGCGACAGCGTGATCGATCCCACCACCGGCGGCTTCGTGGCCAACCCGCTCGCGGGCCGCATCGGCCCGCGCAAGCAGGCGGTGGAGGACTGGGCCGCCCTCCTCATCGCCACCCACCTCTTCGCCGCCGCCGACGCGTTCGTCGCCGCGCACCTGTGGGACGTGCCGGTCGAGGTGGGAGGGCGCGGCGGCGCGCGCCACGCCTCGATCTCCGCGCGGATCCGCTTCTGACGATGTCCTCCTCGCCGATCGGCGTGTTCGACTCGGGCATCGGCGGACTCACCGTGGTGCGGGAGCTCATGTGCCAGCTCCCGCACGAGCGCATCGTCTACTTCGGCGACACCGCCCGCGTCCCGTACGGGCCCAAGAGTCCCGACACGGTGCGCCGCTACAGCCACGAGATCGCCACATGGCTGGGCGAGCAGGGGGTGAAGGCGATCGTCGTCGCCTGCAACACGGCCACCGCGCACGCGCTCGATGCGCTCCGGCGCGACTTCCCGATCCCCGTGGTGGGCGTGGTCGAGCCCGGGGCGCGCGCCGCCGCGCGCGCCACGCGCCACAAGCGGATCGGCGTGATCGGCACCGCGGGCACCATCGCCTCCGGCGCGTACGACCGCGCCATCCGTGCCATCGCCAGCGACGTGGTGGTGATCGCGCGCGCCTGTCCGCTGTTCGTGCCGCTCGTCGAGGAGGGGTGGCTCGACTCCGAGGCCACGCGCCTCATCGCCCGGCGCTACCTCGACCCGATCGCGGCGGAGCGGGTGGACACCCTCGTCCTCGGCTGCACGCACTACCCGTTGCTCAAGCCGATGCTCGCCGAGACGATGGGGGAGGCGGTGCGGCTCATCGACAGCGCCGAGGAGACGGCGTCCGAGACGAAGCGCGTGCTCGAGGCACGCGGGCTCGCAGCGCCGGACGGCGGCGTGCCGGTGCACCGCTTCGTCGCCTCCGATGCGCCCGACCGCTTCCTCGAGCAGGGGCAGCGCTTTCTAGGAACGGCGATCGAGCGCGTGGAGAAGGTCACCCTCGGCTGACTCGCTCCAGCGCCGGAGCTCCACGCGCTCCGGGGTCACCACGAGGAAGGTGGGCGCATCCATCCACGCGCCCGGGTTCGCGTACACGCCACCGGTGCGCGCGCGCTCCAGCGCCGGCACGTGCGAGTGCCCGAACACCACCAGCTCCGTCTCCGGATGCGCCTCCAGCTGCTCGATCGCCACGCGCTGGAGCCCGGCGCCCTCGTCGGGCGCGCGGTGCGCGCGGCTCGCGTCCGAGCTGCCGCTCGCGACCGCGCTCGCCCAGTCGGGGTGCAGCGCGCGAAAGGCGCGGATCGCGAGGCGGTTGCGCAGCACGTGGCGCAGGCGCCGGTACGCGCGGTCCTCCACCGGCCGCAGCCCGTCGCCGTGCTCCACGTGGGCACGCCATCCGCCGAGCGAGCCGTCCCACGCGCCGAGCTGGAACTCGATCCCCACGTCGCGCGTGAGGATCTCGCCGCCCCAGCAATCGTGGTTGCCGCCGATCATGAGCACCGGCGTCCCCGCGTCGCGCAGCTCCGCCAGCGCGGCGAGCACGCGAAAGTGGCCGCGCGGCATCACGTGGCGCCACTCGAACCAGAAGTCGAACAGGTCGCCGTTGATGAGCAGCGAGCCGGCGCGGGATGGGAGATGCTTGAGGAAGGAGACCACGCACCGCTCGAGCGCCGTGGAGGCGGCGCCGAGGTGCGCGTCGGAGAAGATGTAGCACGGCGGCGCGAGCATGCGCACAAGCTAGCGCGCTCGCGCGCCCTTTACAAACCGGGGGCGCGCGCGCACATTCGCGCCCGATGTCGTCACGTCGGCGCGCCGCGCCGGCGCGTGCTCCTTCGCCGCACCTCGCCATGCCCCCTCGCACCTCATCCGTGGAGTTCCGGGTCCGCTACGCCGAGACCGACCGCATGGGCGTCGTGTACCACGCGAACTATCTCGTCTGGTGCGAGATCGGACGGACCGACCACATTCGCGGCACGGGTACCACGTACCGCGAGATGGAGGAGGCGGGGATCGGTCTCGCCGTCGCCGAAGCCACGGTGCGGTACAAGGCCCCGGCGCGGTACGATGACCTGGTGCGCGTCGAGACCACGCTGACCGAGGTCGGCTCGCGAACCATCACCTTCGAGTACGTGGTCTCCAATGCGGACACCGGAGAACGACTCGCCACCGCGCGCACGGTGCTCGTCTCGCTCGACCGCGCGCATCGCGTCGCCGCGCTCCCGCGTGACATGCGCGCCATGCTCGCGCGTGACGCCGGCCTCGAGCCGTAGCACGCGCGCGCTCGCGGCCGTCGTCGCGCTGGCGGGCGCGCTCGCCGGCGTGAGCGGGTGCGCCACCTCGCGCGGCACGGGGGCGGCCGCGGCGCCCGGCGCCGCGGAGCAGGACACGTGGGCGCGGCTGCTCCAGATGGCCGACGAGCGCCGCCTCGACACCGCCGTCGTGCGCACCGCGCTGCGCTCCACGTCGACTCCGCTCCGCGCGGCCGCCGCGCGCGCGGTGGGGCAGGTGCACGGGCAGGCCATGGCCGGCGACCTGCGACGTCTCCTCGCCGATCGCGACACCGCCGTCGCCGCGAACGCGGCGTTCGCGCTCGGCCTCCTCCGCGACACCGCGGCGACGGCCACGCTCGCGGGCACGCTGCCGGCCGCGTCCCCCGATGTCGGAGTGGAGGTGGCGTGGGCGCTCGGCCAGATCGGCGGGCCCGCTCGCGAGGCGATCGTGAGCGCGCTCACCGGCCGCCCCGCGCGCGATCCGCGCGTGATCGGCGCGCTCCTCCTCGCCGCCTCGAGGCTGCGTCCGACGCCCGTGAGCGCGGCGGTGCCGTACCTCGCCAGCGCCGACCCCCAGGTGCGCTGGCGCGCGGTCTACGTCGCCGCGCGCGCCTATGCGCCGGATGGCGTGCGCGCCGTGCTGCCGCTCGCCGCCGACAGCAGCGCCCTCGTGCGCGCGCTCGTGGCGCGCGAGCTCTCGAAGCGGGCCGCCGGCGACTCGCTCGGCACGCGTGCGCTCGTCGCGCTCGCCGCGCTCGCGCGCGATCCCGACGCGCACGTGCGCATCGAGGCGGTGCGCGCGCTGGGCGGCTACGGCGATGCCGCGCGCGATGCCGTGGTGTCCGCGCTGCGCGATGCCGACGCCAACGTGCGCATCGCCGCAGCGCAGACGCTCGCGCCGGTGCTCGACGGCGAGCGCGCCCCGTGGATGCAGGCGTGGCGTGCGGACACCGGCTTCATGTTCCGCCGCAGTGTGCTCGTCTCCGCGCTGCACGACGATGTCGTGCTCCCCGCAGCCGACCTCGATGACGCGGACAGTTGGGTGCACCAGGGCGACTGGCGCTATCGCGCCGCGGTCGCCGATGCCGGTGCCGGCGCGCCGTCCATCGAGCGCATGCGCGAGGTGTCGCTTCCGCTCGCGCGCGATCCCGACCCGCGCGTGCGCGCCGCCGGGTACGCCGCCATGGCCCCCTGGGCCGACAGCGCCGGCGAGCACGTGTGGCGCCGCCAGTTCATGTACATCGGGCTGAAGGACTTCGACCCCTACGTCCGTACCATCTGCATCCAGGCGCTCACGAGCCGGGCCACCGCCGCCGAGGTGCCGCTCGTCCTCGCGAGCTGGCAGATCGCGGAGCGCGACACGGTGAGCGACGCCCGCGTCGCCGCCGTGCGCTTCTTCGAGAGTGCCTGGCGACGCGACAGCGCCGCCATCGGCGACTCAATCGCCGCGGTGCTGCGCTCCCTTCCGGCTCCCCGCGACCCGCTCGCGCGCGCCGCCGCCGAGGATGTTCCGCTCTTCGCCGCGTGGCGCGACGCGCCGGCCCCGGCGCCGCGGCCGCTGTC
>DASTSH010000248.1:0-5376 GCA_035760785.1 Gemmatimonadaceae bacterium
GGGCGCGGTGGCCCGGACGCCGGGTGGAGACGCGTCCGCTCGGGCGCGACCCCGACGTCCCCTGGCAACGCGCCGCGCCCGACGGTACGCACTACGTGAGCTTCGCCGAATGGATGTGCCCGATCAACTGCATCGAGCCGGCGAAGTGCCCGGTGACGAGGGGACCGCGCACGTGGAGCCTGCCGACGGCAGTGCGCGCCTACGTGGACGGCGAGCGCGCGCGCGGTCGGAACCTTGCGGGTCCGGCGATCTTTCACTGCCGGCATCGGGCGTACGGGGTGGGGATGTTCGGCGCGGACGAGGCGCTCGCGGCGGACCGGCTGGTGGCCGACGCCGGGGCGGCGGGCGCGGCGGAAGTGCTCGTGGGCACGGTGTCGCACTGTCACGGGGCGTTGTGCGTTCTATCGGTGGAGGGGTGACCGCGCACGGGCGCGAGGAACCCGGGGACTCAGATGCGGGCGCCGGCCGCCCGTCCGCGCGCGATGGAGCGCGTCCAGCTACGAGGAGCGACAGGTGGGAGAGACGTTCGACTACGATGTGGTGATCATCGGTGCCGGCCCGGCCGGCCTCACCGCCGGCATGTACGCCGGGCGCTCGATGCTGCGCACCGCCGTGCTCGAGCGCGGCGCGCCCGGCGGGGAGCTGCTCAACACCGAGATCATCGAGGACTATCCCGGCTTCGAGCACGTCGAGGGGTGGGAGCTGGCGCAGAAGTTCGAGAGCCACGCGCGCAAGTTCGGCGCGGAGGTCATCACCGCCAACGTCGAGACCGTGCGCAAGCGCGACGACGGCACGTTCGAGAGCATCACCGACGGCGGCGACGTGTATCGCTCTCCGGTGGTGATCCTCACCGCGGGGGGCACGCCGGTGAAGCTCGGCGTTCCGGGCGAGCTCGAGTACGCGGGGAAGGGGGTCTCGTACTGCGCGATCTGCGACGGCGCCTTCTTCAAGGGGCACACGATCGCCGTGGTGGGGGGCGGCGACGCGGCGGCCGAGGAGGCGGACTTCCTCACGCGCTACGCGGCGAAGGTGTACCTCATCCATCGCCGCGACGAGCTGCGCGCGTCGAAGATCATCCAGAAGCGCGTGTTCGAGAACCCGAAGATCGAGGTGATCTGGGACACGGTGGTGGAGCGGATCGAGGCGGACGAGCAGGGACTGGTCAACACCCTGAAGCTCCGCTCGGTGAAGAGCGGCGAGGCGCGCGACCTCTCGGCGACCGGGATCTTCGTGTTCATCGGATTCCGCCCCAACACCGGGGTGGTCGAGGGGCACGTGGACCATGACGAGGGGGGCTACCTCATCACCGACTCGAACATGGAGTCGTCGATCCCCGGGCTGTTCGTTGCCGGCGACGTGCGCTCGCAACTCACACGGCAGGTGACCACGGCGGCGGGGGACGCCACCACGGCGGCGATCGCCGCCGAGAAGTACATCACCGCGCTGCGACACGGGCAGCAGCCAGAGCCGCTCCCGCAGAGCGGGGGGTACACGGTGTGAGGATCGGCACGATCACTGTGGGCGCGTTCCAGGAGAACGCCTATCTGGTGGTGGACGAGGAGGCCGCGCGCGCGGTGCTCATCGATCCGGGCGCGGAGGGGGAGCGGTTGGTGAACGCGGTGCGCGAGAGCGGTGCGACGCTCGACGCGATCTGGCTCACGCACGCCCACGTGGACCACGTGGGCGGGATCGCTTCGGTGAAGCGCGCGTTCGACGTTCCGGTCTACGTGCACCCCGAGTCGGAGCCGATCTACCGCTCCGCCGTGCAGCACGGCGCGGCCTACGGATTGCGCGTGGAGGCCCCTCCGCCCGCGGACCGCGCACTCGCCGAAGGGGACATCGTGCGCGTGGGCACGCTCGCGTTCGGGGTGATGCACACCCCGGGGCACGAGCCGGGGCACGTGGTGTTCCACGGCAACGGGGTGGCGTTCGTCGGCGACTGCCTGTTCGCCGGGTCGGTGGGCCGCACCGATCTCCCGCTCGCCGATCCCGCCGCGCTCGCGCGGTCGCTGGAGCGCATCGCGGCGCTGGGCGACGCGGTGGTGGCCTACCCCGGGCACGGCCCGGCGGTCACCATCGGACGCGCGCGGGCGACGAATCCGTTTCTGAACGGCATGGCGCGCATCCCGGGGGCCTGGTGAGCGCCGCCGCGCCGTCGCGCGCCGGAGGGGCGCTGGCCACCGTCATCTCGCTCGCGCTCTGGCTGGGCGCGTCCGCGTTCTTCACCATCGTCGTCGCGCGCGCCGCCTTCCGCGTGCTCCCCACGCGGACGCTCGCCGGCGCGCTCGTGGGGGGGACGCTGCCCACGATCTTCATCACCGGGATCGTCGCCTGTGGCATCGGGGCGATCGCCGCGTGGAGCGATCCCGCCGGGGCGCCGGCGCGCGCGCTCCGCCTCTGGGCGGGACTCGCGGGCGCCTTGCTCTGCGCAGCCGCGCAGTTCGTCGTCGTGGGGCGCATCGAGCGGCTGCGCGCCTCCCTCGGCACCACCCTCGAGGCGCTCCCGCCCGGCGACCCGGCCCGCGCGGCCTTCGGCCGGCTGCACGCGCTCTCCGTCGGCATGCTCGGCGTGGCGATGCTGCTGGGGCTTCTCGTCCTCGTCCTCGCTTCCCGTCACCTGCTCGCGATCGGCCGAGACTGAGCGCGCCTCGGGGGAGGCGGGGATCCACCGGATGCCGAGGGCGTCGAACTGGCCCGGCACTGGTCGGCAGCGCAAATTGTGGACATGAGGAGCGTGATCGCGCTCCTCGAGCACTTCAACCGCTTCGCGCCGGTGCTGCGCACCCCGGTCACCGGGTGAGCGCGGCCCGCGAAGGAGACTGCATGCGCATTCTGGGTCGATTCGGAGTCGTTGCCGCGGTGATCCTCACGGGCTGCAAGCTGTCGAGCGATCTGCCGACGCACGTGCCGGCCGGGATCATCAACGCCACGACCGTGTCCGATGGCAGCGACGGGTTCACGACCAGCCCCGTCGGCATCTTCTACAACAACGTGAACGTGACGCCGCCGTCCGACAGCCGGCTCGCACCGGACAGCTGCGTCGACACCACGTTCGTCGCCCCGACGAATCCGGGGTCGCCGAACGTCACGAACGTCGATGCCGGCGCGTCGATCGCGGTGCAGACCGACCTCGCCACCGGCTCGATGACGCCGGACACGGACGAGTTCGGGCTGATCTCGTACGTGATCCCGAACAGCGGCTCCGTCCCGCTCTCTGCAGGGTCGACCGTGACCTTCGTCGTCCCGGGCGCCGAGAACGGCTTCGCCGCCATGACGATCACGGCGCCCACCGTGCACCCGTACACGCTCGGCCCGATCGACACCATGCCGGCGGACTCGATGCTGATCACCTGGACGCCGGCCGACGGCGCGCCGGCGGCGATGGATCTGTCGTTCCAGTACGCGCTCGACAGCAACCGCACGACGCCCAACCGCCAGATCGCCTGCCGCTTCGTCGACGACGGCTCGGGCTACATCAAGAAGCAGTTCGCCGCGCACTGGCGGCAGGCTGCCCCCGGCACGCGGCACATCGACTCGCAGCGCTGGCGCACCACCCAGCAGACCATCGACTTCAATTCGCTCGTCGTCCAGTCGCGCTTCAACGTGTCGAAGACGACGTTCCCCTGATCGCGCGCGCGGCCGCGCAGGGTGCGCGGCCGCGGCCGGTCCCGTTCCACGACCGGCGGGGCGCCGCGCCCGCGGCGTCCCGCCGCCTCACGAGGTAGAATTCGCATGGCAGAAGCGACCCGCATCGAGAAGGACCCGCTCGGAGAGCTCGCCGTTCCGGCGAGCGCGCTCTACGGGGTGCAGACGATGCGCGCCACGCAGAACTTTCCGATCAGCGGCATCCGTCCGCTGTCCATGTTCGTCACCGCGGTGGTGTGGATCAAGAAGGCCGCGGCGCTCACGCACGAGGAGACCGGGCGGCTCGATCCCAAGCTCGCCCGCGCGATCGTCCAGGCGGCGGACGAGGTGCTCGCCGGCCAGCACCGCGAGCACTTCGTGGTGGATGTCTACCAGGCGGGCGCCGGCACCTCGCACAACATGAACGTGAACGAGGTGCTCTCGAACCGCGCCAACGAGCTGCTCGGCGGGAAGCGCGGCGAGTACAAGCCGGTGCACCCGAACGATCACGTCAACATGGCGCAGTCCACGAACGACGTGATCCCCACCGCGATCCGCCTCGGCGCGCTCGCGCTGCTCGGTCCGCTCGTGACCGCGTTCACCGGGCTCCGCGACCGCTTCCTGGAGAAGGGGCGAGAGCTCGACGACGTGATCAAGAGCGGGCGCACGCACCTCCAGGACGCCATGCCGATCCGGCTCGGCCAGGAGTTCCGCGCCTACGGCCACACCATCGACCGCAACCTGCGGCGACTGGAGCAGACGGCGGACTGGCTGCGCGACCTGGGGATCGGCGGGAGCGCGGTGGGCACGGGGGTGAACGTGGAGCCCGAGTACCCGGCGCTGATGGTGAAGCACCTGCGCGAGATCACCGGCCTCGAGCTGCGCGAGGGGGAGGACCGCATCCAGCTCATGCAGAGCATGGGCGATGCGGCGGCGCTCAGTGCCCAGCTGCGCACGCTCGCCGCGGACCTCGGCAAGATCGCGAGCGACCTGCGCCTCCTCGCCTCCGGCCCTCGCACGGGACTCGACGAGATCCGGCTCCCGGCGGTGCAGCCGGGCTCCTCGATCATGCCGGGGAAGGTGAACCCGTCGATCCCGGAGATGGTGAACCAGGTCTGCTTCCAGGTGTTCGGCAACGACGCCTGCATCGCGGCGGCGGCCGAGCACGGGCAGCTCGAGCTGAACGTGATGATGCCCGTGATCGCCCACAACCTGTTCCTGTCGATGATCATCCTCGCGAGCGCCGCCGAGTCGCTCGCCGAGCGGACGGTGAAGGGGATCGAGGCCAACCGCGAGCAGTGCGAGTACTGGGTGGAGCGGTCGGCCGCGCTGGCCACGGCGCTCGCGCCGCGCATCGGCTACGCGCGGGCCGCGGAGCTGAGCAAGCAGTCGGTGAAGGAGAACACGCTCATCCGCGACCTCGTGCACCGCGAGAAGGTGCTCCCGGACGACCAGGTGGATGAGATCCTGGACCTCCGGAGGATGACGGAGATCGGGGTACCCGGGGATAGGGGGTAGGACGTGGTGGCTGGACCACCGTGAAACGCGTGTCGCGTGTGGGGAACTGACGGGCAGAGGAGGGAGGTACGGCGAGAGTAGGTTCGGATGTAGAGAGAGTCTATCTATACACGAACCTACACGCGCTCTACCGAGCTCCTCTCGCCCACGACCGCCGTCTACACGCCACACGCGTTTCACGGTGGTCCAGCGACCATGCCCTACCCCCTATCCCCGGGGACCCCGATCTCCGTC
>DASTSH010000249.1:0-10741 GCA_035760785.1 Gemmatimonadaceae bacterium
CTCCCGCCCGCGCCCCGTCTCACGTGCGCATCGCCTCCACCGGATCCACGCGCGCCGCGCGGCGCGCCGGCGCGAAGCTCGCCGCCGCCGCGAGCGCGAGCAGCACCACGGGCACCACCGACAGCACCAGCGGATCCGTGGGGCTCACGTCGAAGAGCAGCGATCGCAGGAGACGCGTCCCCGCCAGCGCCGCGGCCACCCCGATCATCGCGCCGAGTGCGCCGAGGCGCAGCGACTGCGCCACCACCATCCTCCCCACCTGCGACTCGCGCGCGCCGAGCGCCATCCGGATCCCGATCTCGGCGCGCTGCTGCGTCACCACGTACGAGATCACGCCGTAGATCCCCACCGCGCTGAGCACGAGCGCCATCACCGACGCCGTGCCGAGCAGCAGCATGATGAACGTGGTGCGTGCCACCGACCGGCTCACGACTTCCCGCATCGTGCGAGGGTTCACCATCGGCACCTGGGAGTTCAGCGACGCGAGCACCGCCCGGATCTCCGGCACGAGCGATGTCGGATCGTCGACGCTCGTGCGCACGGCGTAGACCAGCGAGTTGAGCTCGCCGCCCCGGTGCGGCGGGTCCCCGAGCATCGTGGCGGGCACGAACAGCGCCTCGGTCGGCGGCTGGTCGAGCCCCGCCGCGCGCAGATCGGGAATCACTCCCGCCACCCGATAGTACCCGCCGCGCCCTCTGTCTCCTGGCAGGATCCCCTTGCCGAGCGGATCCTCCCCCGGCCAGAGGCGGTCCGCCAGCGCCTGGGTGATCACCGCCGCCTGCGTGCGCTGGCCGACATCACTCCAGTCGGGAGCCCGCCCGCGGACCGCGATCCCCATCGCCGCGAACCAGCCGGGGGCGAAGGTGGGGGTCGGCACGCACGGCGCCTTCTCCCCGCCCGTGTACGGCCGCCCCTCGCGCCCGACGCTGGTGCATCCGGCGCCGTAGTCCTGCAGCGGGAGCTTGTCCGACGCGCCCACGGCGGTCACCCCCGGTAGCGCGGCGAGCCGCGCGGAGAGCTGCTGGTGAAACGCCACCGCCTGCTCCACGGTGTGGTACTCGTCGAACGGGAGGGTGATCTCGAAGGTGAGCACCCCGTTCGGATCGAGCCCCGGGCGCACGCCGCGCAACCGCTCGAAGCTCCGTACCAGCAGCCCCGCGGCGGCGAGCAGTACCACCGCGAGCGCCACCTGCGCCACCACGAGCGCGCCGCGCACGGCACGCTGCCGGCGGGAGCCGGTGGCGCCGCGCCCGCCATCGCGCAGGGTGCTCGCATCGTCCCCCCGCCTGACGAGTGGCACGAGCCCGAACGCCACGCCCGCCGCGATCGCGAGGACGATGCCCAGCGCCACGGCGGTCCAGCGGAGCGAGACGCCGGAGAGCCGAGGGATGCTCCGCGGCGCCGCCGCGAGCAGCGCCGGCATCCCCCAGCGCGCGATCGGGATCGCGAGCACGGCGGCCCCGAGCGTGAGGAGCAGACTCTCGGTCAGATGGTGCAGCGCCATCTGCGAGCGGCTGGCGCCGAGCGCCGCGCGAATGGTCGTCTCGCGCCGCCGCGCTTCCATGCGCACCAGGAACAGGTTCGCCACGTTCGCGCAGGCGATGAGCAGCACGAGCCCCACCGCGCCGAAGAGGATCCAGAGCGACCGGGCCACCGCCGGCCCGAGCACCGCCTGCTCGAGCGGCTCCACGCTCACGCGGAACGCGTACTGCCGCATGAACCCTTCGCTGTACGCGTTCGGGACCAGCTCCGGGAGTCGCCGCGTGATCGCCGCGAGGTCGGCCTGCGCCTGCTCCACCGTCACGCCGGGCTTCAACCGGCCGATGCCGGTGTACTGGTGCGAGTTCCAGAACGGACCGTTGGGATCGAGCTGGAGGGGGAGCCAGACGTCCACGCCGAACCCGGCGACGTTCGCGGTGGAGGCGAAGGGGCCGGGCATGGGGAGGGTGAGCCCCGGCTCGGCGACGCCGATCACGCGGAACGGCTGCCCGGAGAGCCGGATGGTCTTTCCCACGATCTCTCGATCGGCGCCGAAGCGGCTACGCCACAGCTCGTGGGAGAGCACCACGGTGGGGGGAGCCCCCGGCGCATCCTCGGCCGCGCCGATCAACCTCCCGAGGAACGGCCGCGCGCGCAGCGTGGAGAAGACCGTCGCCGTCACCTCGGCCACGCGCACCTGCTCCGCCGCGGCATCGCCGCCGACCAGCGTGGCGCTGCTCGTGGTGTACCCGCCGAGATCCTCCAGCGTGTGCGAGAGCGCGCGGAACTGGAAGTACCCGCCCGCGGACATCCCCCATTTCCCCTCGCCGTTGCCCGGCACCGTCGCCGGGTGCAGCACGGCGACCAGGCGTCCGGCGTCGCGATAGGGGAGGGGGCGCAGCACCACCGACTCGAGCACCCCGTAGATCGCCATGGTCGCGCCGATGCCGAGCGAGAGCGTGACGAGCGCGATGACGGAGAACGACGGAGCCCGGCGAAGCGAGCGGAGCGCCTGCCGCAGCTCCCGGCGCAGCGAGTGAGCGAGTTCCATGTGCGATCTCCTCAGAGGATCGTTGTGCCTGACGAGTCGACGGCGACGCGCGCGCCGCCGCCGTCCGCTATTCCGTGCGCAGCGCGACCACCGGATCCACCCGCGTCGCCCGTCTGGCCGGCATCACGCAGGCGAGCAGCCCCGCGGCGCTCAGCACTCCCACCACTCCCGCGAAGATGACCGGATCGCGCGGCTGCACATCGAACAGGACCACGCTCATCACTCGCGACACCAGGGCGGCGATCGCCAGTCCGGCGATCATCCCCACCGTGAGCTGCACCACGCCCTGCCGCAGCACGAGGCGCACGACGTCGCCGGCGCGCGCGCCCAGCGCCATGCGGATCCCCAGCTCCCGCGAGCGGCGGCTCACGGAGAACGCCATCACGGCGTACAGCCCCACGGACGCGAGAAAGAGCGCGACGAAGCCGAACAGCATGAACATCGTCCCGAACACCCGGTAGAACCACGTGGGGCGCGCGAGGGCCTCGTGCATGGAGTACACCCAGTACAGCGGGAGGTCGGGGTCGAGCGAGGCCACGGTCTGGCGCACCGCCGGCGCGAGCGCCATCGGATCGCCCCCGGACACGCGCACGGCGAGGCTCACGAAGTTGCTGTGGTGCTGCGCGAGCGGCGCCATCACGATGGCCGGGCGCCGGTGCTCGGCGTCGTCGGAGAAGATGTCCGGCACCACGCCGACGATCGTGCGCCAGGGATCGGTGCTGCGCGCGCCGCCGAACCGGATGCGCCGCCCCACCGGGCTCTCGCCGTGGAAGTACTCGCGCACGAACGCCTGGTTCACGACCACCACCGGCTCGGCGTCGGTGCGGTCCTGATCTCCGAGCGCGCGCCCCTGTAGCACGGGCACGTCGAAGGTGGCGAAGTACCCTGGCGTGACATCGAGCTGCCGCGTCCGGGGATAGTCGCGCTCCGCCGCGTACGCGCGCCCCTCGATGGCGAAGGTCGTCCCCCCGAGGTTCACCCCCGGCAGGCCGGAGACGATGGCCGCCGAGCGCGCGCCGGGGAGCTCGCGGAGGCGGAGGTCGAGTGTGTGGAAGAAGCGCATCTGCTGCGTCGTGTCGGTGTACGTGGCCGGGAAGCCGAGGCGCGCCGTGAAGATCCCCTCCGTGGCGAACCCGTAGTCCACGTGGCGCAGACGCGCGAGGCTCTTGATGGTGAGCCCGGCGGCGACGAGCAGCCCGCACGACAACGCGACCTCGAACATCACCAGCCCGCGGCTCATCCGGCCGATGCGCAGGCTCGATGCGCCTCGCGACTCGTCCTTCAGCACCTCACCGATGTCGGCGCGCGACGACTGCCACGCCGGGAGCGCTCCCGCGACGACGCTCGCGAGCGCCGCCACCGCCGCGGTGAACGCCAGCACCGGTGGGTGGAGGCGAATGTCGATGAAGAACGGGACGCCGGTGTCGGCGATGGCACGGTTGAACGCCGTGATCCCGCCGTACGCGAGCGCCACGCCGAACAGGGCGCCGACGCCGGAGAGAAGGAGCGACTCGGCGAGGAACTGCCGCACCACGTCCCACCGCGATGCGCCGAGCGCGGTGCGCACCGCCACCTCCTTGGTCCGGTGCGCCGCGCGGTCGATGAGCAGGTTCGCCACGTTCGCGCACGCGATGAGCAGCACGAGGAAGACCGCGCCGAGCATCGTGTACAGCAGTTGGTGCGGCTGCGGCCCGAGCTCCGCATCCACGAACGGCAGGGCGGACGCGACGAACCCGTCGTTCGTCTCCTCGTGCTCCGCCGCCAGCCGCGCCGAGAACGCGGCGAGCTCCCGGTTCACCTGGTCGAGCGAGACGCCCGGCTTCGGCCGTGCGATCACCGAGAGCCACTGCCCCTCGCCCCGTTTGATCGTGAGCGGGTTCATCCCCAGCGGCAGCCAGATCTGCTCGCGGTTGGGGAAGAGAAATCCCTCGGGCATCACCCCCACCACCGTGCGCGGCGCGCCGTTCACCCGGATCACCCGCCCCACGATGCCGGGGTCGCCGCCGTAGCGCGTCCGCCACATCGCATCGCCGATGATCGCCACCGGCTCCGCGCCGGGTTGGTCCTCCCCGTCGCGAAAGTCGCGGCCGAGGATCGGCTGCACGTGCAGCAGGCGGAAGGTGTTCGCCGTCACGAACGCGCCGTCGAAGCGCTCCGCGCGCTCCCCGCCGCTCACGTTCACCGTCCCCTGATAGTACGCGGCGACATCGGTGAACGAGCGCTGACGCTCCCGGAGGTCGAGCACATCGTGGACCGGGAGTCCCGCGCGCTGGATGTCGCGGGCGCGGTTGTCACGGCTGATCTCCACCACGCGGTCGCCATCCGGGAAGGGGAGTCCGCGCATGAGGGCGCCGTAGACGATGCTGAACATCGTGGTGGTGAGGCCGATGCCGATCGTCAGGGCGAGCACGGAGACGATGACGAGACCGGGGCTCTTGCGGAGGGCGCGGGCGGCGTAGCGCAGATCGCGGAGCGCGGAGTCCATGGTCGGAGCCGGGTGGAGGTGTGCGGTGCGCCGCTCGTGGACGCGGGAAGCGGCATCCGCGCCGCCCGGCGGCTGGAACTCCTCTCTCGACTCCGTACGGGAGGGGAGGGGAGCCGGGTTTCAGAGGGCATTGCACCGTGCACGATCTCTCGCGGAACGCGGCATGGCCGGCACGGCGTGCGACGGGCGGCGCCCGCCTAGCGTGGTCGGTCAGCGGCGCTCGCGCGCCGGCGCCGATCCGACCGGGCACGATGACCGCGCGATCGCTCCGACGTGCGCCGCGTGGTCGCAAGTGCATGCATCGCCATGGCCTGCCTGGCGAGCGCCACTCGCGTCTGGTGCGTCGCACATCGGGCGTGTCGTCCGATGCGCCTGGGCTCCACGCGTCCGATCCGCGCGCGAACGACCCGGCGCGGGCGGGCCCGGCGGCCGCGGCATGTTTCGTTCTTACGGTTAAACACGTCTCATGAGGCGTATTTCATTACGAACGACTCATTGAGCGTCGTCTCGGATCCCGTGATTCAGCGTTCACACCCTGGAGAGAAAGATCATGTCCCGTTCGATGCTTCGCGCGTTCGTCGCCGCCGGCGCTCTCGCCGCTCTCGCCGCCACCGCCCGCACCGCCGCGGCGCAGAGCGGGAACATCAACGCCACGGCGACCGTCCTGCAGCCCCTCACCGTGACCGGCGTGCAGGACCTCGCGTTCGGCAACGTGTATCCCGGGGTGAACAAGACGATCGACTACACCGACGCCAGCAACGGCGGGCAGTTCAGCGTCACGGGCTTCGGCGGCGCGCAGGTGCAGGTGTCGTTCACGCTGCCCACGGCGCTCGACGGGCCGAGCGGCGCCACGCTGCCGATCGACAGCTGGACCGGGTACTACAACCAGACGAACAGCGCCACCACCGGCGGCAGCGCGTTCTCGTCGCTCTCCGGGTCCACCACCACGACGCTGAGCGGCACGGGCGACCTGTACGTGTTCCTCGGCGCGCGCGTGGTGCCCGCGAACAACCAGACCGCCGGCTCGTACACGAACACCGTCACGATGACGGTGGCGTACACCGGCCTCTGATCGCTGGCGGGATCCGGCGCATGCGCCGCGCACTCGGGTACGCGGCGATGGTGCTCGCCCTGACGGCCGTCCGCGCTCGCGCGGCGGCCGCTCAGGCGCGAAGCGCCACGGTGTCGGTGACGGCGAACGTGGGAAAGCGGGCGCTCGTGTTCGGCGACGCGGATCTCGCGTTCGGCAACGTGTTTCCCGGCGTGGCGAAGACCGTCGCCCCGACCGACGCCGGCGCGGGGCGCTTTCACGTGCGGCTGCGCCCCGGGGATCACGTGACGCTCGTGTTCGATCTGCCCACCCAGCTCGTGGGACCGGGGGGCGCCACGCTCCCCATTGGATCGTGGACGGGGTTGTGGAACACCACCAACTCCACCGCGGGCGCCGCCGCGTTCACGCCGTCGTCGTCGGCGACGACCATCCAGATCGGATCGGGCGGGGGCGCGGCCTCCTACGTGTTCGTCGGCGCGCGCGTGTCGCCGGCGGCGACGCAGCCCGCCGGTGCATACACGGCGACCATCACTCTCACCGGCGCCTACGCGGGCTTCTGACTCGTACGGCGACCGGCTCGGCACCTCCCCGCGCGACCGCATCCCACGTTGTCTCCCATCCACCGCTCGCTGCCCCTTTTCGTCGCGCTGGCGCTGGCCGCTCCCTCGGCCGGCGCGCAGGGGCGTCCGCTGCGCGTGACGGGGCAGCACGATCTCACGTTCGGCTCGATCCTTCCGGGGGTGGCGGTGACGATCCGCCCCACCGACGCGAGCCGGAGCGCGCAACTCCAGATCGCCGGGCCCAAGCTCGCGCAGGTGGTGCTCACGTTCTCGCTCCCGCCATCGATGACGTCGCCGTCGGGCGATGCCATGCCGCTCACGTTCGGCCCCACCTCCGCCGGCTACTCGCCCACGGGTTCGGTGGCCGACGAGACGCTGTTCGATCCGTCGACGCCGATCACGGTGACGCTCGACGGCAACGGACGCGGCGTCGTGTTCCTCGGCGCCACGCTGCGTCCTTCCGGCGGACAGCGCGCCGGAAACTATTCCGCTTCCCTCACGCTCACCCTCAGCCCCTCGGGACTGTGATGCGCGCTCGGCACGTTCTCCTCGCTCTCTTTCTCCTGGCTTCGCCCGCCGCCGCCCAGGGGGTGCTCGTGGCGCCCCCGGGGCTGTTCATCGACCATGGCGCGCGCGGCGGGTCGCTCGAGCTGTACAACCCCGGCGCGGATCCGGCGGAGGTGGAGATCTCCCTCGAGTTCGGCTACCCGGTGTCCGACAGCACGGGGCGCGTCACGCTGCTCATGGCGAACGCGGACACGGCGCGCGCCTCGGCGGCGCGCTGGATCGAGGCGTTCCCGCGCCGGCTCACGCTCGCGCCGCGGCAGCGGCAGACCGTGCGGCTGCTGGCGAAGCCTCCCGCGGGGCTCCCCGATGGGGAGTACTGGGCGCGCATCGTGGTGGCGGCGAAGGGCGCGCGCGTGCGGCTCGATTCCGCGCAGGACGACGGCGGCATCGAGGTGGGACTCACGCTGAACGTGCGCACCGTGGTGGCGCTGCTCTACCGCCAGGGGAAGGTGGCGACGGGGCTCGACGTGCGCGACACGCGCGCGTGGGTGGACCACGACTCCCTGCTCGTGCGCGCGCGCTTCGAGCGGCACGGGAACGCCGCGTTCATCGGGCGGGCGCGTGGCTCGCTCACCGACGCGTCGGGGAAGACGGTGGCCAGCTTCACCGCGCCGCTCGCCGTGTACTACACCCTCGAGCCGCGCTTCGCGGCGCCGGTGCGGGGGCTCGCGCCGGGGCGCTACGTGCTGCACCTCGACGTGGACACGGAGCGCGACGACGTGCGGCGCGAGTCGCTCCTCCCGATCGACGCGCTCCGCGACTCGACGTCGGTGCTGGTGAGCGCCCGCTGAGCCAGACCCGAGCGTGCCCCGTGCTCCGAGCGCGCTGGAGATCGCCGCCGCGCTGACGCTGCTCGCCGTGCCGCGCGCGCGGGCCACTCCGGCCTCCGCGCGCTCTGTCGCCGCCGCCGACACTGGACGCGGCGATACGGCGACGACGGAGCCGGTGATCGTGGAGTTGCGGGTGGGGCGGCTGGCCGCGAGCACGGTGTCCGCGCTCCGGCGCGGCGATGACGCCCTCGTCCCCGCCGGCGCGCTGCTCGACCTGGTCGAGATGCGGCACCGCGTGGCGCGACCGGGGCGCATGGAGGTGGAGCGCTCGCCAAGCGAGCCGCCGCTGGTCTTCGACACCGCGCTCGCGGTGCAGGGTGGGGGCGCGCACGTCGTCCGCGCTCGCGTGCTCTGGCGCGATGGGGAGATCTACGTGCCGGCGCGCACGATGGGCACGCTCCTCGACGCGCGCATCGTGGTGGACTGGGGGGAGCTGGTGATCACGATCGCGGATCCCGCGTCGCTCCCCATCGCGAAGCGGCTGGCGCGGGAGGCCGCGCGCGAGCGCTTCCTCGCGCGGCGACGCGGCGCGCTCGCCCCGGATCTGCGCCTCGGCCTCTCGCGCCCCGCCTGGGCGGGGATGGTGCTCGACTATGCCATCTCGGCGCCCGGTGATCGCCCGGTGGCCGGGAGCGACTACTCGCTCGCGCTCGGCGCCGACGTGTTCGGCGGCTCGCTCACCGGAACGATGGCCAGCGTGGGGGGCGCCAGCGCCGGGCGTGTGCGCGGCGAGGGCTCGTGGAACGGCGTGTGGCCGGACAGTCGCACGGTTCAGCAACTCCGCGTGGGCGATGCGGTCGCGAGCGGCCCCACGCCGCGCACGCTGCGCGGTGCGTACGTCACCAACTCCCCGTATCTCCGCTCCTCCGAGTTCGGCGTGCTCGACTACGCGGGGCGGGTGCTGCCGGGGTGGTCGGTGGAGGCGTACCGCGCCGGCTCGCTCGTGGCCATCGACTCGGCCGACGCCGCCGGCCGGTTCGACGTGCCGCTGCCCGTGGAGTACGGGGAGAATCCCATCGACTTCATCGCCTATGGCCCGTACGGCGAGACGCGGACGCTGAGCCGCACGTATCGCATCGGGGCGGACCTGCTGCCGGCGCGCCGCTTCGAGTACGGCGCATCGGTGGGTGCGTGCACTCGGCTCTCGTGCACCGAGACGGCGAACCTGGACCTGCGCTACGGGCTCTCCTCGCGCTGGACGCTGCGCGCCGGCGCCGACCAGATCGCGCGCGACTCGCTGGGCGGGCTGTTCCAGCCGTACGCGGGGGTCACCGGCACCATCGCCAGCGCGTGGACGGTGCGGCTGCAGGCGCAGCGCCAGGGAGCGGTGCAGACGACCGTGCGCTTCGAGCCGTCGCTCGACCTGCGCTTCGACGCGAGCTGGTCGCGCTACGACGATCGGGTGACGGCGCCGCTGCTCACCCCCGCGGGGCGGCGCGCGGAGTGGGCGGCATCCGCGTTCGTGCGCCCGCTGGGGTACCGGACGCCGCTCTACGCGGAGCTCACGTACGATCGAGTGGAGACCGCGCTGGGGGCGATCACCCGCGCGCGCGTGGCCACATCGTACCAGCGGGGGGAGCTGCGCGTGCTGCCCTACGCGCGCATCGAGCGCGAGACGGGCGCGGGCGTGCCGCCGAGCACGGAGACGTTCACGGGACTCGACGCATTCTTCCTCCCGCACCCGAGCTGGGGGCCGGTGCTGGGACCACTCTGGTGGCGCGCGGGAGCGGAGCTCTCGGACGCGGGCACGGTGACGGCATCGGAGGTCACGGTGGCGCGGCCGATCGGCGGCGCGTTGCGGTTCGAGCTCGGCGCGACGCACGTCCCCGGCCCGCACGGCACCACCTTCTCGCTCACGCTCAGCGCCGATCGCTCCCTCCTGCGCTCGTACAGCACGATGGTGGCGCAGTCGGGGGGGACGCCGCGCGTGACACAGACGGTGCAGGGGTCGGTGCTCGCCGACCGCGCGACGCACGCGGTGCGCTTCGTGCCCGGACCGTCGCTGGAGCGCGCGGGCGTGGTGGGGCGCGTGTTCCTCGACGCCAACGGGAACGGGCGCTTCGACCCGGGGGAGCCGCCGCTCGCGAACGTGTACGTGCGCGTGGGCACCGGCGCGGCGGCCACGGATTCGGCGGGGCTGTTCCGCGTGTGGGACGTGGTGCCCTTCGAGCCCGTACGGGTGGCGGTGGATTCTTCCAGCCTCGCGTCACCGCTCTGGGTGCCGACGTACGGGACCCTGGAGGTGGTGCCGGGACCGAACCGCTTCCAGCCGGTGGACGTCCCGATCGCCCCCGGCGGGATCGTGGAGGGAGAGGTGCGGCTCGCGGGCGATGGCCGCGGGGTCCCCGGTGCGCGGCTCATCCTCACGAACCGGCGCACGCACGCCGCGCGCGCGGTCACCACGTTCACTGACGGCGCCTTCTCGCTGCTCGGTGTAGCGCCGGGGAGCTACGAGCTCGGCGTGGATCCCGCCGACCTGGCGGTGCTCCACGCGACCGCGGAGCCGGTGCGCGTGGAGGTACCCGCGGACGTGGATGGAGCGCGCGTGGAGGGGGTGAGGCTGATCGTCAGGCGGTGACGGCGGATCAGAGCGAGAGCACGGCGCCGTTCGCCACGCGCGCGTCATCCACCGCGCAGGAGAGCGCCAGCCGCGGCGTCCCGGCGCCCGGGGCGATCCGCCAGCGCACGGTCCACTCGTCAGGCGATGCGATATCGCGC
>DASTSH010000250.1:0-9096 GCA_035760785.1 Gemmatimonadaceae bacterium
CCTGGCCCCTGTCCCCCAGCCCCCA
Source organism: Gemmatimonadaceae bacterium (assembly GCA_035760785.1). Taxonomy (GTDB): domain Bacteria; phylum Gemmatimonadota; class Gemmatimonadetes; order Gemmatimonadales; family Gemmatimonadaceae; genus JADGGM01. The sequence goes on from DASTSH010000250.1 coordinate 26, forward strand.
GCTAGTGCACCATCAGGTGCAGCACCCACCACGCCCCCGCCGAGATCACCGCCGCCGCGGGGATCGTCAGGATCCACGCCCACACGATCCGCGTCGCCACGCCCCACCGCACCGCGGAGAGGCGCGTGGTGGCGCCCACGCCGACGATGGCGCCGGTGATCGTGTGCGTGGTGCTCACCGGGATCCCGAATTTGGTCGCGAGGAGGATGCTCAGCGCGCCCCCCGTCTCGGCGCAGAAGCCGCCCACGGGGCGAAGCTTCGTGATCCGCGATCCCATCGTGTGCACGATCCGCCACCCGCCGAACAGCGTACCGAGCGCGATCGCCGTGTAGGCGCTGATCTCCACCCACGCCGGGATGTGGTCCGCCGTGGGCACGTACAGATGGTGCAGCATCCCCGTCTGGCCGGCGAAGAGCGCGTTCGACGACGCGAGCAGCCCCACGATGATCCCCATCGTCTTCTGCGCGTCGTTGGCGCCGTGCGAGAAGGAGAAGAACGCCGAGCTCGCGAGCTGCGCCACGCGGAACACGCGATCCACCTTCCCCGGTGGCGTGCGGTGGAAGAGCCAGTACACGGCCACCATCAGGACGTAACCGAGGATCATCCCGATGATCGGCGAGAGGACGATGAACAGCAGCGTCTTCGTCCAGCCGGCGGGAATGATCGCGCCGAATCCCGCCTTGGCCACCGCCGCGCCGCCGTATCCGCCGATCAGCGCGTGCGAGGAGCTCGACGGAAGCCCCCACCACCACGTGATCACGTTCCAGGCGATCGCGCCGAGGAGCGCGCCGAGGATCACGTTGGGATCCACGATGGAGATGTTCACCATCCCCTTCCCCATCGTCCTGGCCACCGCGGTGCCCACCGTGAACGCGGCCGCGAAGTTGAACGCGGCCGCCCAGAGCACGGCGGGAAGCGGCTTGAGCACCCGCGTTCCCACCACCGTGGCGATGGAGTTCGCCGAATCGTGAAAGCCGTTGCTGAAGTCGAAGATGAACGCGATGGCGATGATCGCGAGGATGTACGTGACCACCGGTCAGGCGTGCTTGAGGGCGATGCTCTCGAGGACGTTGGACACGTCCTCGCACTGGTCCAGCGCCCGCTCCAGCGTGTCGTACAGCTCCTTCCACTTGATGACCTCGAGCGGGTCGGGGGTGCCGCGGAAGAGCGCCCCCACCGCCTCGTGGTACAGCGCGTCCCCTTCCTCCTCCCGCATCTTCACCTGACGCCCCGCCTCCACCACGTACTTCGAGTCCTTCATCCGCAGCACCGCCGCCTCGATCGCGTCGCAGGCCTGCACGAGCACGCCGCAGAGCTGCTTCGCCTTGGGGTGCACCTCGGTGATGTGGAACATGGCGGCGCGCCGCGCCGTGCCGTCCACCAGGTCCACCACGTTGTCGAGCCGCGAGGCCAGCAGGTGGATGTCCTCGCGGTCGATCGGCGTCACGAAGCTCTTGTCGATGCGCGAGATGATGTCGTGCGTGATCGTGTCCGCCTCGTGCTCCACGTTCTTGATCGCGGCGGTGAACTGCTCCAGCCGCGCCGGCTCCGCGAAGAGCTGCGTCAGGAGCTTCGCCGACGCGGTGAGGCGGCTGGCGAGCTGCTCGAACATGTCGAAGAAGGCTTCGTCGCGCGGAATGAGGCGCACGGGACTGTCTCTCTGTGAAGTCAGTATGGCTGCCCGGCGGCGGGTGCCGCGGGAGAGGAGGCCGGGTTGGTGTCGCACCGCGACGCGTGCGCGTGGGGGTGCGCGAGGAGCTCGCGCAGCGGCACCGTCTCCGCGCCCAGACACCGCGCGATGCGCACGCCGCTCGACGTGCCGATGCGCGTGGCGCCGGCGGCGACCATGCGGAGCGCCGATGCGCAGTCGCGCACCCCGCCGGAGGCTTTCACCCCCATCGCATCGCCGACGGTGAGATGCATGAGCGCCACCGCCTCCACCGTCGCGCCCCCCGCCGCATGGAAGCCGGTGCTCGTCTTCACGTACCCGGCTCCCGCCTCCCTGGCGATGACACTCACTTTCACGATCTCCGGAGGCGTGAGGAGCGCCGACTCGATGATCACCTTCACCAGCCGGCCGGAGCCCGCGCGCACCACCCCCTCGATGTCGCGCGCCACGTGCTCCCACTCGCCGCCCTTGATGTGCCCCACCGCCGCCACCATGTCGAGCTCCTCGGCGCCCTGTCGGACGGCCAGCGCCGCCTCGAACGCCTTCGTCTCCGGATCGTTGGCGCCGAGCGGGAAGCCGACCACCGTGGCCACCTTCACCGCCGAGCCGGCGAGGAGCTCCCGGCACGTCGCCACCCACGCCGGATTCACGCACACGGCGGCGAACCGGTGCTCCATCGCCTCGGCGCAGAGGCGCTCGATGTCGCCGCGCGTGGCCTCGGCCTTGAGCAGCGTGTGGTCGATGAGATCCGTGATGCGGGCTCCCTCCGGCACCCATGCGGCGCCGACGACGGGCCTCGCGAGATTCTCCGCGTCCCCTCCGTTCACATCCGTGCCGTTCACGTCCATTCCTTCCTCGTTGCAGCTCCCGGCGGGGGATCCGCGCGCTGGCCGAGCCATCCGTGCCGGATCCACGAGCACGCGCTGAACTTACTTGCCCCGCCCACGCCGGGGAACTGCCGTTCTCGCTTCGATCACCGCCACGGCGCGTGTCCGTAGCGGGGGCCGTGCACCGCGCGGTGCGCCTGGACCATGCGCGGGTCGGCGAAGAGCCTGATGAGCAGCACGCCGGCGAGGAAGCCGCCCACGTGCGCCCACACCGCCACGCCGCCGGAGATCTCGGGATTCACTTGCATGAGCTCGGGGAGCCCCGTGAGCACCTGCAGCGCGAACCACCAGAGGAGCACGAGCCACGCCGGCACCGGGATCACCTTGAAGAAGATCACGAAGATGAAGAGCATGTTCACGCGCGCCCGGGGATAGAGCACCAGGTACGCGCCCATCACTCCCGAGATCGCGCCGGAGGCGCCGACGGTGGGCACCGGGGAGGCGGGGTTCACCGCGATCTGCGCCGCGGCCGCCGCGAGCCCGCAGAGGAGATAGAACACGGCGAAGCGCCCGTGCCCCATGCTGTCCTCGACGTTGTTCCCGAACACCCAGAAGAAGAGCGCGTTCCCGAGGATGTGCCCCCAGCTCCCGTGGATGAACAGCGAGGTGATGGGGGTGAGATAGTTGATGGCGTAGTTGTCCACCACGCACGCCACCCCCTGGCCGATCGGCACCGCCTGCCCGAGCGGCGCACGGTGCGTCAGCTCCCCCGGGACGAGGCCGTAGTCGCACACCGTGGTCGCCAGCGCGAGCGGGTTGAACCCCGCGCGCTCCACGAGCAGCCACACGGCGAACATGAGGCCGAGGATGAGCCAGGTCATCCACGGCGTCCGGAGTGTCGGGAGGTCGTCGCTCAGCGGGATCATGCGCCAGCGCCCGGATCCGGTGCCGCCGCCCCGAGCGCGCTGCGTGGGCCACGCCACGAGCGCACCGCAGTCCGCCGTCCCATGCCACTCCTACGCATGCCCCCTCCTTTCCCCTGCCAATGTGGCGCAAATGCGCGGCCCCGAGCTTGCGAGAACCTACGCGCGTCGACGCGCAATTATCAAGCGAAGGCCGCCGGCATGGCGGCTCGGCGGGGTTGCGCAGAAGCGGACGGGCGGTGGCCCGCCGATCCAACATTCGCACGAGGGAGCTATGGCCGAAAAAGTCATCGGTATCGATCTGGGAACGACGAACTCGGTCGTCGCCGTCATGGAGGGGGGCGATCCGGTCGTCATTCCGAACGCGGAAGGAGGACGCGTCACCCCCTCCGTCGTCGGATTCACCAAGGACGGCGAGCGGCTGGTGGGTCAGGTCGCGAAGCGTCAGGCGGTCACGAACCCGCAGAACACGGTCTTCTCCATCAAGCGCTTCATGGGGCGCAAGATGTCCGAGGTGACGGAGGAGATCAAACGCGTTCCGTACAAGGTGGTGGCGGGACAGAACGACCTGGCCGTGGTGGAGATCCAGGGGAAGCGCTACACGCCCCCCGAGATCTCGGCGATGATCCTCCAGAAGATGAAGCAGACCGCGGAGGACTACCTCGGGCACAAGGTCGAGAAGGCGGTCGTCACCGTCCCCGCCTACTTCAACGACTCGCAGCGCCAGGCGACGAAGGACGCCGGCCGCATCGCCGGGCTCGACGTGCTCCGCATCATCAACGAGCCCACCGCCGCCGCGCTCGCCTACGGGCTGGACAAGAAGAAAGATGAGAAGGTGGCCGTCTTCGACCTCGGCGGCGGCACCTACGACATCTCGGTGCTCGAGCTGTACGACGTGGAAGGCTCGCGCCAGTTCGAGGTGAAGTCCACGAACGGCGACACGCACCTGGGCGGCGACGACTTCGACCAGCGCGTGATCGACTGGCTCGTGTCCGAGTTCAAGCGCGACCAGGGGATCGACCTCTCCAAGGATCCGATGGCGCTCCAGCGCCTGAAGGAGGCCGGGGAGAAGGCGAAGATGGAGCTCTCGAGCACGCAGCAGACGGACATCAACCTGCCGTTCATCACGGCGGACCAGTCCGGGCCGAAGCACCTGAACTACACGCTCACGCGGGCCAAGTTCGAGCAGCTCGTGGACGATCTCATCCAGCGCACGATCCCGCCGATGCAGCAGGCGCTGAAGGATGCGGGGCTCAAGCCGGAGGAGATCGACGAGGTGATCCTGGTCGGCGGCTCCACGCGCATCCCGAAGGTCCAGCAGATCGTGAAGGACTTCTTCAAGAAGGATCCGCACAAGGGCGTGAACCCCGACGAGGTGGTGGCCATCGGCGCGGCGATCCAGGGCGCGGTGCTCACGGGCGAGCAGAAGGACGTGCTGCTCCTCGACGTGACGCCACTCTCGCTCGGCATCGAGACGCTCGGCGGCGTGACCACGGTGCTCATCCCGCGGAACACGACGATCCCCACGAAGAAGTCCGAGGTGTTCTCCACCGCGGAGGACAACCAGACGACGGTGGAGATCCACGTGCTGCAGGGCGAGCGCGAGCTGGCCGTCTACAACAAGACGATCGGCAAGTTCCAGCTCACGGGGATCCCACCCGCCCCGCGCGGCATGCCGCAGATCGAGGTCGGCTTCGACATCGACGCGAACGGCATCCTGCACGTGACGGCGCGCGACAAGGCCACCGGGAAGGAGCAGAAGATCCGCATCGAGGCGTCGAGCGGGCTCTCGGAGAACGAGATCCAGCGGATGGTGAAGGACGCCGAGTCGCACGCGCAGGAGGACAAGCAGCGGCGCGAGGAGATCGACACGCGCAACCGCCTGGACAGCCTGGCGTACGAGGTGGAGAAGAACTCCAAGGAGTGGGCGGACAAGCTGGACGCGTCGCTCAAGTCGCGGCTCGAGAGCGCCGTGGAGCGCGCGCGCAAGGCGCTGCGCGGCGATGACGTCGGCGAGATCCGCGCCGCCCACGAGGAGCTCACGCGGGTGTACAGCGAGGCGGGACAGTCGCTGTACGCGGCGGGGCAGCAGCAGGCGGGCGCCGAGGCGACCGCGCACGCCGCCCACGAGAGCGCGGCCGATCACCCGAAGGGGACCGACCGGGAGTCCGAGGTGGTCGAGGCCGACTACGAGATCGTGGACGAGGAGAAGAAGTAGGGGCTGGGGATCGGGGGCCGGCCGCCGGGGGGATTCGGGGGAGTGCGGGGACGGGGATCGCGGATCCCCGTCCCCTCCCTGGCTCCGATGCGCTGGCTTGCACGCCTCGCGTGTGAAACGGCAACCGTTTCGGCGCGGGGCGTGACTGTTTCATCGTGGGCCATGTCCGTGTCCGGTGCGCCGTTGCGCGCCGATGGCGCGAGGCACCTTGCCTGCCCATCAGTGTACAGTTTCATTGTTCTCTAGACACGAGCGGAATTCTTCCATGACGTCTCGAGCTCTCTCGCACGTGCGACTCGGTGTCGTTGCCGTGGTCGCGTTCGCGGGCGGTCTGGTGATCGCCTCGGGGCTGAGCCTCACTCCCTTCGGCTATGCGCAGCAGCGTGGCCAGGGGGGGAAGCCGCCGGCCCAGGCCGTTCAGCCGGTCGCCGATCTCAGCAACAGCTTCGTCTCCATCTCCGAGCACGTCACGCCGGCGGTCGTCTCCATCCAGACGGAGCGCGGCCCTCGCGAGATCCGGCGTCCGCGCGGCGAGCAGAACGTGCCGCCGGGGCTCGAGGACTTCTTCCGGCAGTTCGAGCCCAATCGCACCCCGCCCATGGAGGGGAGCGGCTCGGGATTCATCGTCTCCCCCGACGGCTACATCCTCACCAACAACCACGTGGTGGCGGACGCCGACAAGGTGACGGTGACGATGCTCGACAAGCGCACCTTCACCGCGAAGGTCATCGGACGCGATCCCACCACCGACGTCGCGGTGATCAAGATCGACGGCTCCGATTTCCCCACCGTGTCGCTGGGCGACGACACGCAGTCGCGCGTGGGCGAGTGGGTGCTGGCGGTGGGGAATCCGCTCGGCCTCGACTTCACGGTGACGGCGGGGATCATCAGCGCGAAGGGGCGCAGCGGGCAGCTCCGCGGCCTCTACGCGAGCCAGTACGCGATCGTGGACTACATCCAGACGGATGCGGCGATCAATCCCGGCAACTCCGGCGGCCCGCTGGTGAACACGCGCGGCGAGGTGATCGGGATCAACAGCGCGATCGCCAGCGCCACGGGCTACTACTCCGGCTACGGCTTCGCCATCCCGATCACGCTCGCGAAGACCGTCATGAACGACCTGATCCAGTACGGTCGCGTGCGGCGCCCGATCCTCGGCGTGTCGATCCAGGACGTGAAGGCCGAGGACGCGCAGGCGGCGGGGATGAAGGAGATCCGCGGCGCGCTCGTCGGCGGCGCGAGCCCGGGCGGCGACAGCCCCGCGGCGAAGGCGGGGATCCAGCCGGGCGACGTCATCATCTCGCTCGACGGCAAGGACATCGATCGCGTGGCGCAGCTCCAGCGGCTGATCCGCAGCCACAAGCCGGGGCAGACGGTGGACGTGACCGTGATGCGCTACGGCAAGAAGATGGACTTCAAGGTGAAGCTCGCCGAGGCGCCGGGGGAGGAGCAGGTGGCGAGCAACGACGCCGGCGGTGAGGACAGCGGCGGCCGTCCCGCGAGCTACGACAAGCTCGGGATCTCGGTGGAGACGGTGAGCGTGGACCGCGCGAGCCGGGCCCAGATTCCGGAGACGCAGCGCGGCGTGGCGGTCACCGACGTGCAGGCCGACGGACCGGCGTACCAGAAGCTCGTCGCGGGGAGCGACGTGCTGGTGAAGGTGCTGAGCCCCTCCCCGCAGCGGCAGCTCCGCGCGCCGGCCGACCTCGACCAGGTCGTGTCGCACCTGCACGACGGCGACGTGGTGAGCCTGCTCGTGTACAACACCGACCTGAAACAGACGCGCGTGGTGAACCTGCGCGTGGGTGGGTGAGGAGGAGCGCTTCGCGACTTCCGGATGCGCGATGCACGACGGCCCGGTGGAACGATCCGCCGGGCCGTCGTGCATCCGCACTGGTCCGCGCCGGAGCGGGACGGAATCGCTGGCATCCGCTGCGGGCGCGCCTTAGCTTGCAGCTTACGCGAGAGTGGCGGAATTGGTAGACGCGCTGGACTTAGGATCCAGTGGGGAAAACCCGTGGGGGTTCGAGTCCCCCCTTTCGCACTGCGTGGTCTATCGACGAATAACTCCGCATCACGCCTCCGCCTCCACCCGCGCCGCCACCACGCGGCGCGGCGTCCCGACCGGCACGTAGCGCTTGAGGGCGAGGAACGGCGTCTCGTACCAGCGCCAGCTCGCCCACGCGAGCGCGAGGGAGAGCGAGAACCCCGCCCCCCACAGCGCGAGCTGCGCCGGAAGAGTGCTCCCCCAGATCGTCGGCACTCCGCGCGCCTCGAGTGGAGCGAGCAGCAGCCGCGCCACCGCGAGGTGCAGCACGTACAGGCCGTAGCTGTAGCGGCCGATGGCGCGGAGCCGCGCGCCACAGAGTACGCGGTGCAGCCGCGAGCCCGGCGTGGCGCCCACCGCCAGCACCAGCATCGCCGCGTACATCACCGCGAGCGCGGTGTACGACACCCCCGAGTCGAACAACCGGCCGCCGCCCATCCCGGCGAGGGCAAGGCTGGCGCAGAAGGCGAGATACGCCGCGAGCGCCGCCGCGCGGGCGTGCCGCGCGAGCCGCGCCCACCACCCCGGCTCCCTTGCGAGCAGCGCGACGAGCGCCCCCATGGCGAGGGTGTCCACGCGCGTCGGCAGCAGCTCGTGGATGGCGATGCTCGTGCCGCCGTCGAGCACCAGCACCACGCGCGCGAGGAGCGCCCCCAGCACCATCGCCGCGCACGCCGCGATCGCGCCGCGGCGCGGGAGCAGGAGCACCACCATCGGCCACACCAGGTAGAACTGCTCCTCGACGGCGAGCGTCCAGAAGTGATTCACGAACGGCCACGCGTCCTGCCCGTGCCGCGCCTGCCACACGTTCCCCGCGTACGCCCAGTACCACCCCTGGTGCGCGAGCACGTCGCGGTAGGCGGGAGCGCTCGCGGCGCCGATCGCCGGCAGCAGCAAGAAGACCACCGCGAGGTAGCCGTAGTAGAGCGGGAAGATGCGGAGCACGCGCCGCGCGTAGAAGTTCCGCCAGGCGTTCGGCGTCCCGCGGGCGTCGGCGAGGATTCCGGTGATGAGGAAGCCGGAGAGCACGAAGAACAGGTCCACGCCGGTGAGCCCGAACACCGAGAGCCCGGCGAGGAGCTGGCCGGAGGGGGTGGTCGCGTGCGGCATGGTGAAGTGCGCGTACATGACCAGCAGGATCGCGATCCCGCGCAGCCCATCGAGCGCCGGGATGTGACCGTGCACCGGCGCGAGCGCGCCGCCGGGGGAGACATCGGTCCGCGTGCTGATTGCCGTGGCCACGTCGCCTTCTCCGGTGGCTGCAGCTCGAGGCGCGTGACGCGCGCCGCGCTCGCCGGCGTGCGTCGGGGCGCTCCCTGATAGCGCCGCGCGGGGAGGGTGTCAGCGGGGCGGCGGCCGCCATCGCCGCAGCTCCACCTCTCCCGCG
>DASTSH010000251.1:0-11358 GCA_035760785.1 Gemmatimonadaceae bacterium
GGAGGTTCGGATGTAGGTGAGCTCTCTCTACATCCGGCCCTACACGCGCTCTACCTCCCTCCTCCACCCGTCAGTTCCCCACACGCCACACGCGTTCCATGGTGGTCCACCAACCAGGTCCTAGATCCCCCTGGCCCCTAACACGTCCCCCACCACGTCCGCCGCCATCTTCGCGGACTCGTCGTCCACGTCCAGGTGGAACACCGCGCGGATGCGCGTGGGGGACCAGGGAGAGAGGAGCACGCCGGCATCGGCGGCGGCGCGCACGGCGGCGAAGGCGTCGCGGCCGGGGGGAAGGTCGATCATCACGATGTTCGTGTCCGGAGGGACCACGCGCGCATCCCCCGCGCCATCCACCGCGCGCGCGAACGCGGCGGCGCGCGCGTGGTCCGCGGCGAGACAGGGGAGCTGCACGTCGAGCGCGTGCAGCGCGGCCGCGGCGAGGATCCCCGATTGGCGCATCCCGCCCCCGAAGCGCTTCCGCACCTGCCACCCCTCGTCCATCAGCTCGCGCGTTCCGGCGAGCGCAGCGCCCACCGGCGCGCCGAGTCCCTTGGAGAACGACACCATCACCGTGTCGGCGCACGCCGCGAAGTCGGCGAGGGCGGTGCCGCTGGCCACCGATGCGTTCCACAGCCGCGCGCCATCGAGATGCACCGACAGCCCGTGCTCGCGCGCGACGTCGCGCATGGCGCGCAGCTCGCCCACCGGCGTGATCTTCCCGCCGGCGCCGTTGTGCGTGTTCTCGAAGCAGACCGCGCTCGCGCGCGGCACGAAGGGAGAGGCGGGGCGGATCGCGGCGCGCAGCGCCTCCACGTCCAGCACCGCGCCGCGCCCCAGCACCGGACGCACCTGCACGCCGCTCAGCGCCGCGGCGCCCGCCCCCTCGTAGTGGATGATGTGCGCGCCGGCATCGAGCAGGATCTCCGTGCCGGGGCGCGACAGCAGCCACACGCCCGCCTGGTTGGCCATCGTCCCGCTCGGAAAGAAGAGCGCGCGCTCCTTCCCGAGCAGCTCCGCCACGCGCGCCTCCAGCCGGCGCACGGTCGGGTCGCCGTCGAGGACATCATCCCCCACCTCCGCCTCCGCCATCGCTCGGCGCATTGCAGGGGTGGGGCGGGTGACGGTATCGCTGCGAAGATCGATGGCCATGGGAGGAGCGCGGGAAGGGGGAAGCGGGAAGCGGGGATCGACGCCGTGGAAACTAACCCCCGCCCCCGCCCTCCCCTACTCCCCCCGGCCCCCAGCCCCCGGCCCCCGACCTCAGGGCTTCTTCACCGTGACCTTCGGCACCTTCACCTTCTGCGTGTCCTTCTTCACGTCGACCTTCGGCACCGTCACCGATGTCGTGTCCGAGGACACGTCCACCGTCGGCGTGTTGACCGTGTCGGTCTGCGTGCCGACGACGGGCTTCTGCACTTCGTACTGCCCCTCGCCGGTCTTCTTGCAGGCGGAGAGCGCGCAGATCGCCGCGAGCGCCGCGGCCGTCATGAGCTTCGTCAAGGTCGTCCTCCGGTTGTGGACCACCCTCACCGAAGGCAACCTTCGCGCCAGCCTCAGCTCTCGAACGTCTCGCGCTGCTGCCGCCGAGTCCGCCGCATCTCGTACACCCGCCCCACCTCACCGCCGAGGATGAAGATCAGCGCCGCGTAGTACACCCAGAACACCACGATCACCAGCGCGTACAGCGTCCCCGTGTACAGCGTGCCGGGGTTGAACCGCCCCACGTACGACGTGAACAGCGCCTTCGCCACCTCGAACAGCACGCTCGTCACCACCGCCGCCGTCATCGCCGACTGCCAGCGGATGCGGCGGTTGGGAAGGAACTTGTACAGCGCGAAGAACATGAGGAGGATGAACGCCGAGGCCACGAGCGTCGCGACCCAGTACTCCAGCCGCCCCATCAGCTCCTCCTGCAGCCCCAGCCGCTGCAGCACGTGGATCCCCCGCGTGGTCGCGAGCTTGACGTACGCGTTCACGGCGGTGTACGCCACGAACAGGATCGTGCTGACGATCGTGATCTGGATGTCGAACAGCTTGCCGGCGATGATGCTCCGCCCCTGCTCGATGTCGAAGACGTCGCCGAGCACGGTGCGCAGCGTGCCGAACAGGCGCGTGCTGAACCACACGAAGCCGATCAGGCTGTAGAGCCCCACGGCGCCGCGGGCGCGGATGATGTCGTTGATGAGCTTGTGGATCGGCGCGTCGGGCGTCTCGGCGTGCGGCGGGAGGAGCTGGTCGATGAAGCGCCAGACCGTGTCCGCCGACTGCGTGGCGCTCTGGTTGAGCAGGTAGCCGAGCCCGGAGAGGAGCAGGAGCACGAAGGGGACGGCGGCGAGGAGGATGTTGAACGCGATCCCCCCCGCGAGAAACGTGATGTTGTCGTCCCCGGCGTTGTCCCAGATGCGCTTCGCGTAATCCTTGAGCGTCCACCAGACGCGCAGCGGGAGCGAGCGGGTGGGCATGGACCAGCGCCGCCGGGCGGGCGGCGCGGCGCTACTGCTCGTCCGGCTCGCCGTCGCTCCCATCGCCGCTCTCCACCTCGTCCGCCGCGGGCACGGGCGGGACGGCAGGGGGCGCGGGGCGGCGGGAGGAGCGCGCGACATCGGCACCGGCGCGGTAGGCCGCCTTGGTCTCGGCGATGCGCGCCTCGAGGTCGTGCCGCGCCTGCTGCGCCGCCTCACGGCCGGCGCGCAGCGCGTCGGCTGCCTGACGCCGCTTGAGCTCCAGCGCGTGCCGCGCCGTCTCGAGCTTGTCCTCCACGGTGCGCTTCGCCTGCTCGTACCGGTCCACGACCGAGTCCGACAGGTCCCCCGCGGCATCGCGCGCGGCATCACGCGCCTCGCGCGCGCGACGGCGGATCTGCCGGCGCGTCTCCTCCCCCGACTGGGGGGCGAAGAGCAGCGCGAGCCCGGCGCCGATGGCCAGCCCCATCACGAACGAGCCGGCCCCGCCGCCCCGCCGCTCGATGATGACGTACGGCTCCTCGTCCTCGTATTCGTCGTACTCCCTCATACCGCGTCTCCTCGCATCTCAGCGCCGCCCCTTGGCCTTCGTCTTCGCCGTCGTCTTCTCGCGCGCCGGCACCGACGCCGTCGCGCTGCGAGCTTCTCCACCCGGTGCGGGGGTGTAACCGTTCCCGCCCACGAGCGCCGCCAGCTCCGAGCGGACATCCGCGACGTCCATGCCGAGCATCTTCGCGGTGCGCTCCGCGTCGCCGCCGGTGAGCGAGAAGCTGCGCAGCACGAGCTGCCGCTTCGCATCGGCGAGCGTGGCGCCCGCCGGCAGGGTCACCACCGCTGGCACCTCCCCCGTGGTCCGCAGGTGCCGCGGCACCACGTCATCGACGCCGATGGTCGCTCCCCGCGACATGATCACCGCCCGCTCCACCGCGTTCTTCAGCTCGCGCACGTTCCCGGGCCACTGATACGACAGGATCCATTCCATCGCCGCGTCGTCGAAGCCGGTGATCCGCTTGCTGTTCTGCTGCGAGAATCGCGCGAGGAACTCGGTGGCGAGCAGCTTGATGTCCCCCATCCGCTCGCGCAGCGGCGGCAGGTAGAGCTCCACCACCGCGAGCCGGTAGTACAGGTCCTCGCGCAGCTCGCCATCCGCGAGCGCCTTCTGGAGGTTCTTGTTCGTGGCCGCCACCACGCGGATGTCCACGGCGATCTCCTTCTTGCCGCCGAGCCGCCGCACGGTGCGGGACTCGAGCGCTCGCAGGAGCTTCACCTGGATGTCCGGCGCCATCTCGGCGACCTCGTCCAGGAAGAGCGTGCCGCCGTCGGCCATCTCGAAGGCGCCCGGCTTCTCGTTGGTGGAGCCGGTGAACGCGCCCTTCTCGTGCCCGAACAGCTCGTTCTCCAGGATGTCCTTGGGGAGCGCGGCGCAGTTGAGGGCGAGGAACGGACCGCGCGCGCGCTCGCTCTTCTGGTGGATGGCGCGCGCCACCAGCTCCTTCCCCGTACCCGACTCGCCGAGAATGAGCACGCTGGCCGTCGACGGCGCCACCGCGTCGATGATCTGGTAGACGCCGCGCATCGCCTCGGACTGCCCGGTGAGCTCCCCGTAGTGGGTGAGCGCCTGCAGCTCGGAGGTGAGCGCGCGGTTCGCCTGCTTGACGTGGTACTTCTCGAGCGCCTTCGGGATGAGCGCCTTGAGGCGGTTCAGCTTCTCCGCGTTGAGCGGCTTCTCGATGTAGTCGTACGCCCCCTGCCGCATCGCCTGCACCGCGGAGTCCACCGTAGCCTGCCCGGTGATGATGATGCACTCCGTGGTGATCTCGCGGCTCTGGAGCTCCTTGAGCAGGGCGAGGCCATCGAGCTTGGGCATCTTGAGATCGGCGAGCACGACGCCGTAGCTCTCGGCCGTGACCCGGTCGAGCGCCCTCTGCCCGTCCGCGGCCACATCGACCTGATAGCCCTCGTCCTGGAGGATGGCGCTGAGCCCCTCGGCGATGGCGCGTTCGTCATCGGCGATCAGAATCTTGGCTTTCTGCATGATTACACCGTAGTCCGCGCGCCGCCCCCGGCGGGAGCGAAGCGCAACCTGAGTCCATCGGACAAGAGCTCCACACCGATCCCGGCCCGCTCGATCACCGCGCGCACGTCGCCGGCCGGCGCCGTCGCCGGCGCGCCGCGCACGCTCATCATCACGGCGCCGTCGCGCGTCTCCAGCGAGCAACGCACCGTCGCCTCATCGTAGGCCACGCCCGCGAGCGCGCTCGTCATCGCGAGTCGCACCGCCGCGGGATCGGCTTCCGTTGCCCCCATCGACTCCGCCGGGCGCTCGAGCACCAGCGTGCCCCCGGACGCGGCGGCGATGGCGCCGTACAGGGCGACCAGCGGCTGCAGGACCATCCATAAATCTACAGGCGCGCGCGCGGGACGCGACACGGCCAGCAGTGCTTCCACGAGCGCGGCGGTGCGCTGGAGCTCCTCGGCCGCGGCCGTGGCGAAGCGGGCCACCGTGGCCACGTCCGCCCCGCCGCGCTCGGCGCGGCTCCGCACGACCTCGAGATTCACGGCGAGGCCGTTCAGCGGGTTCTTGATCTCGTGCGCCGCGCCGTCGGCGAGGCGCTGCAGCGCCTCGAGCCACAGGAGGCGCGCCGCCGTCTCGGCCGCTATTCGCCAGCCTCCATGTCGTCGGGCGCGGCGACCACGCCGGGCGTCCCGCCGGGCGACCGGTGCTGCACCGGCGCCGTCACGTACCGCGCCACCACGTCGGCGGTCCCGCCCACCGCGAGCTGCTCGAACAGGAAGCCGAAGGTGCTGTCGTACGCCGCCGCGAGCTCCTCCTTCACCGGCGCGGGAAGGTCCCACAGCGCCTGCTTGAACGGGCCCAGCGCCTTCTTCCGCGTCTTGTAGTAGAACTGCTCGTCCGAGTCCTTCGGCTTCCGCTCGTCCTTGGCGTTCTCGTCCAGCCAGCGGTAGATCCGCTCCCGCACCTCGGCCGGCATGCGGTCGTACAGGATGTTCTGGAAGTTCGTGGCCAGGTGGATCTCCGCCGTCTCGATGCGCGGGAAGTTGTTGAACGCGCTCTCGGGAAGCGTGGACGCACCGTGCTGCACCGCGCCGGAGAGCCCGTACTCGTCGCGCGCCACCTGCGAGAGCTGCTCCAGCGCCGCCAGGTCGAGCTTCACGTCGGCGATGGAGCCGTCGGGGAGCACCACGCCCCCGTGCGACGTCCCCGTCTGCACGCTGATCTTCGAGAGCCCCACCACGTCGGCGCCCGCGCGCTGCTCCAGCACCCGCTGGAAGCCATCCATGAACGCGCGCAGCTCCGGCACGGTGCTGTTCTGCGTGCCGACCTCGCCGATCTCGCCGCCCACGGAGATCGTCACCCCCTCGGGCTCGATCTCGCGGATGTAGCGGACGATGTCCACCGCCGTGGTGTAGTTGAGCCGCTGCTGCTCATCGAGCGTGGGGAGCGAGATGTCCACCAGCGTCGAGGTGTCCACGTCGATGTTGTAGAACCCCTCGGAGATCGCCTCGAGCGCGAGCTGCTTCACCGCCGCGACCTCGCCCGTGGGGTCGTTGGCGAACTTCTTCGCGTTCACCTGGAAGTGGTCTCCCTGGATGAACACCGGGCCGCGGAAGCCCTCGCGCAGCGCCGCCGCGAGCATCACCGCCACGTACTCCTTGGGCCGCTGCTCCGTGTACGCGATCTCGGAGCGCGCGATCTCGAGGATGAACGCGCCGGCGTTCATGCGGACCGCCGTCCGGAAGATGGACCGGGCGGTGTCGTACGACATGCCGCGCACGTTGATCGCCGGCACGGTGAAGCCCCCGACCTCGCCGCGCCCGCGCGCCAGATACAGGTCGTTGATCGAGGCCGCACGGACCCCCACGGCCTGGCCGATCTCCCAGATCAGCCATCGCGCATGGTCCTTCGCCTGTCCCTGTCCGAAGACGGCTTCCCACACGAGCGCATCCATCTTGTCGGTGCGCAGCGCCCCCTCGTTCCGGATGGTGACGCGGCCATTGTCCACATGCACGTCGTCGCCGAACGGGTGCGCCGGCGCCGAAGTCTGAGCTGGCATCGATCCTCCAAAGCAGTGATCCCCGACGACATCCACGCGCGGCGGCTCGCGGATGGGACCGGGCCCAACGACATCCCGGAAGGTGCCCGCGCCGCGCTGGTGTCGCAAGGGCCAGCGCGAGATCACGGACGCGCGATGTCTTACACCACGAAGCGGCCGTCCGGCTTCGGCAGCGCCTCCCACTCGCGGCGCGCCTCCTCGGCATCGGGACGGCCGAGCATCGCGTAGGTGAAGCGCTTCCCCAGCTCCACTCCCGGCTGGTCGAGCGGGTTCACGCCGTAGAGCGCCCCGGCCATCACCGTGGCCCACTCCAGCATCATGATCAGGCCGCCCACGTGCCACGCATCCACGCGGTCGAGGGTGATGGTCATGTTCGGCCGCCCCCGCCGCGCGAGCGCGCCGGCGGTGGCGCGCCGCTCCACGTCGAGCAGCTCCCCGAGGTGGTGTCCGCCCAGGTAGGCGAGCTCGGGGACGTCCGGGTGCAGCTCGGGAATCTCCAGATCGGTGCCGAGCTCTCCCACGGCGAGGAAGGTCACCGTCTTGTCGCGTGGCCCCTCCATGAAGAGCTGTACCTGGCTGTGCTGGTCGGTGGCCCCCACCGCCGCGAGCGGCGTCGGTCCCACCCCCACCTTCCCATCGCGCACCTTCCCCAGGCTCTCGGCCCAGAGCTGCACGAACCAGTCGCCCATCTCGCGCAGGGCGTCGCTGTACGGCATGAGCACCTGCGTGTGCAGCCCGAGCTGCGTGTCCGCCATCCACTGGAGCGTGGCGAACACCCCGGCCGGATTCTTCTCGAGCGCCGCGGTCTCGCACCGGCTCGCCATGTCCGCCGCCCCGGCGAGCAGCTGGTCCACGTCGATCCCGATGAGCGCGGCCGGGAGCAGCCCCACGGGGGAGAGCACGCTGAACCGTCCCCCCACGTTGGGGGGGATGTCGAGCGACACCAGCCGCTCCCGCCGCGCGATGGCGCGCAGCGCCCCCTTCTCCGGATCGGTGATGAAGACGAGGTGCCGCTGCGGGCCGTCGGCGAGCGCCGACTCGAGCCGGCCGCGTACGATGAGGTACTGCGCCATGGTCTCGGCGGTGGAGCCGGACTTGGAGATCACGACGAAGAGCGTGCTCCCCAGGTCGAGCCGGTCGAGGAGCGGCGCGATGCTCCCCGGGTCCACGTTGTCCAGCACGTGGAGGCGGGGGAAGAAGTCGCGGGCGTCGTCGTCGAGCTCGTTCCACCGGGCCGGCCGCAGCGCCGAGCGGAGCGCGATGGTGCCGAGCGCGGAGCCGCCGATGCCGAGCACCACGATGTCGTTGAACGCCTGCCCCGCCCCATCGGCGAAGCGGCGCAGCTCGGCGATGCTCGGATGCCCTTCCGCGAGCCCGATGAATCCGAGCTCTCCCGCGGCCCGCCGCGCGGCGACGGTCTTCATCGCCCCCTCGAACGTCTCGCGCGCCGCGGACCACGCCTCGTCGGCGACGCCGCCGGGGACGTGGGCTGCGAGCATGTTACCGTAGTCGATCCGGATGGCCATGTCAGTCGATGCGGATGGTGAGTCCGTCGAACGCGGGCGCGATGCCTGGCGGAAGCTCCGCCTCGAGATCGGCGTGCCGCGTCTGGTGCGTGAGGTGGGTGAGGAAGGTCCGCTCCGCGCCGATGGCGCGGGCGGCTTCCACCGCCTCGGGAATGCTCAGGTGCGTCGGGTGCTCCGTGCGGAACAGCGCATTGATCACCAGCACGCGGACCCCGCGCAGCGCGTCGAGCGCGGCGGGAGGGAGCCGCTTGGCATCGGTGACGTACGCGAGGGGACCGATCCGGTACGCGAACACCGTCGCGGCCCCGTGCGGCACGGCGATGGGGAGGACTTCCGCATCGCCGATGCGCGTCGGCTCTCCCTCACGCATCGGTCGTGCCTGACCTTCGGGCTTGGAGGTGCCCGGGAGGGGACGCATCCGGTCGTCGAAGATGTACGGGAAGCGGGCGGCCAGCCGCTCCAGCGTCTCCGCCGGCCCGTACATGGGGAGCGCCGCCCCCCGGCGCACGGAGATCGCGCGGAGATCGTCGATCCCGTGCACGTGGTCGGCGTGGTCGTGTGTGAAGAGCACCGCATCCACATCGTCGATTCCCGCGGAGGTGAGCTGCAGCCGGAGCTCCGGCGGGGTGTCGATGAGCAGGCGCGTGCCGGCGTCGGTCTCCACCACCGCCGCGCACCGGGTGCGCCGGTCGCGCGGATCGGGGGAGCGGCACACGGCGCACGCGCACCCGATCTGCGGGACGCCGAAGCTGGTCCCGGTGCCGAGCAGGGTGAGCTTCACGCGATCTCGACGCGCAGCAGGTTGGTGGTCCCCGGCACGTCGAAGGGGACGCCGGCCGTGACGAGGATGCGGTCGCCGCGCTTGGCGAAGCCGAGCTTGTGGAGCAGCACGCGGCCGTGCTCGAGCATCTCCTCGTAGGTGGCGGCGGGGGCCACGAGCACCGGGCGCACCCCCCACACGAGCGCGAGCTGGCGGTAGGTGCGCTCGACGTCGGTGAGCGCGATGATGGGCACCACCGGACGGTACGACGCGACGATCCGGGCAGTGAAGCCGCTCTTGGTGAACACCATCACCACCGGCGCGCCGAGCGACGCGGCGGCGGCGGCGGTGGCGGCGGCGATCGCGTCCTCCGTCTTCACCGGCTCGTCGTGCTGCCGGCGCCCCACCATGCGGGTGTTGCGAGGGATCGGATGCCGCTCGATCTCGTTGATGATGCGCGTCATCGCCCGGACCGCGAGCTGCGGCCACGCGCCGGCCGCGGTCTCGGCGGAGAGCATCACGGCATCGGTGCCGTCGAGGATGGCGTTCGCCACGTCGCTCGCCTCCGCGCGCGTGGGGCGCGGATTGGTGATCATCGACTCGAGCATCTGCGTCGCGGTGATCACCGGCCGGCCGAGCGCGTTGGCGACGCCGATGATGCGCTTCTGCGCGATCGGCACCTCCTCGAACGGCAGCTCCACGCCGAGATCCCCGCGCGCGACCATCACCGCATCGGAGGCCTCGACGATCTCGCGGATGTTCTGGAGCGCGGTGTCCTTCTCGATCTTCGCCACCACGAGCATCGACTTGGGGATCAGCGCGCGCAGCCCCGCGATGTCGGCCGCGCGCCGGACGAAGCTGAGCGCCAGGTAGTCGAGCTGCTGCTCGATGGCGAAGGCGACGTCGGCGCGGTCCTTCTCGGTGATCGAGGGCGCGGAGACGGCGACTCCCGGCAGGTTGATCCCCTTGTGGCTCCGCAGCGGGCCGCCGTGCACCACGCGCGCGCGCACGCGCGGCGCGGCGACATCGAGCACGATGAGATCGATGAGCCCATCGTCCATCAGGATGCGGTCCCCGGCCTGGACATCCTGCGCGAGGAGCTCGTAGGTGATGGGGATCTCCCCCGCCGCGGCGACCTCCTCGGGGGCGAGCACGAGGTCGCTCCCCTCGGTGAGCATCAGCGGCGCGGGGAGGTCGCCCACGCGGATGCGCGGGCCCTGGAGATCCCCCAGGATGGCGACGGGGCGGTCGAGCTCGCGCGCCAGGCGGCGCACGGTGGCGATGGTGGCGGCGTGCTCCTCGTGCGTGCCGTGGGAGAAGTTGATGCGCGCGACGTTGAGGCCGGCCTCCATGAGCGCGCGGATGGCCTCGGGCGTCGCCGAGGAGGGGCCGAGCGTGCAGACGATCTTCGTACGAGCGAACGGTAGCGTATTCACTTACGCGATGTTGGCTGAAGGTGTGTGGCAGATGTATCCACGGCGCACCGCGTAATCAAGCGGCTGTGCACCACGTCCTCTCGGCGCCGAGCCCTTAACGCCGTCTCCGCCCCGCCGTCTCACGTGGCGGACGCAGGCAGCGGCACCGTGGCTCCAATCCATTCACGACGAGAGGATTCCATGACGCACAGCAGCTTCACCCGTTCGCTCGGCTTCGGCATGCTGGCCCTCGCGCTCGCCGCGTGCAGCGGCGACCGGGCGACGGGGCCGGGGGACACCGTGTCGGACGCGGAGATCGAGATGGGGATCGCGGCCGATGCGGGCGATGCGGTGGCGACGTCGGTCGATCTTATGGTCCAGGACGAGGGAGCCGCCGGGGCGAGCGCGCGACTGACGCCGGCGGCGGGGGTGAGCGCCGACGTCCTGACGAGTGCCACGACTGCGACGTGCGGCGGGCCGGACGCGGACGGCTGGTACAGTTGCGACCGGACCACCTGGCGCGGGCTCGACCTCGAGCGCCAGATCCGCTTCTGGGAGGGGGACGCGACGGCTCCGGCGTGGGATCCGGCGGCCACCGACTCGGTGAACACCCGCGTGACGTTGGCGGGCACGTTCCACCCCGCCGCCGAGCCGTCGAAGACCGTGTGGGTGAACCGCGCGGACACGGCGACGATGCTCGTGGACCGGAGCGGCACGACGGTGCTGCACGTGTGGAACCGCGTGGGGGTGCGTGAGGACAGCGCCTCGTACGTGCGGGCGCTCGTCACGCGCGACTTCCACTACACGGCGCACGACACGGCAGCGGCGGTGGCGTTCGCGATGCCGCGCTCGGAGCATCCGTGGCCGCAGAGCGGGACGGTGGTGCACGCGATCACGACGCTGTTCACCGCCACCGGCGGCGCGCGCGACCTCACCCGCACGGTGACGCGTCGCGTGCAGGTGACCTTCAACGGCACGGAGACCGTGCCGATCCAGGTGGGGGAGCTGACGTGCGAGCTGGATCTGGGGACGCACGAGGTGTCGGGGTGTAGGTGACGCGGGACTCGGGAACCGGGAATCGGGACTCGGGAGAGGCAGCGAGGGGGGGCGGCGCTC
>DASTSH010000252.1:0-29130 GCA_035760785.1 Gemmatimonadaceae bacterium
CCCAGCCCGCTTCGCCCGGAGCATGTTCGCCCCTCTCACCTGGTCTGCCCATCGCGTCGCGGATCTCCTCGCGCCCGCCCGACGCATCCCCGGCCCGCGCGCCAGCTACCCGGGGGAGCTCATCGTCCGGCTGCGACGGAACCGCCTGGCGTTCTTCGGCGAGATGGCGCGTCATGGCGACGTCACGCGGATCCATCTCGGTCCGCAGCCCATCGCGCTCCTCATGCACCCGGACGACATCCGCCGCGTGCTCGTGACCGAGCAGCGGAACTTCCTGCGGGGCCGGGCCGTCGAGCGCACCGAGCTGCTGCTGGGGAAGGGGCTGCTGACGAGCGAGGGGGAGCTGCACCTCCGGCAGCGGCGGCTCATGCAGCCGGCCTTTCACAGGGAGCGCATCGCCGCGTACGGGAGCGTCATGGCGGCGTACGCCCGGCGGCTGGCCGACTCGTGGCGCGACGGCCAGGTGCTCGATGCGCACGCCGCGATGATGCAGCTCGCCCTCGCGATCGCTGGGCGCACGTTGTTCGACGCCGATGTCGAGGGCGAAGCCCGCGTGGTCGCGGAGGTGATGGAGCGCTCGCTCCGGATGTTCAGCATGGCCGTCCTCCCGCTGGGCCGCGCGCTCGCGTCCCTTCCGCTGCCGTGGGTGCGCGAGTTCCATCGCGCGCGCGGCCACATGGATGCGCTGATCTTCCGGCTCATCGCCGAGCGCCGGGCGCGGAGCGACGTGGAGCATCCCGACCTGCTGTCGCTGCTCCTCGCGGCGCGCGACGCCGAGGGGGATGGTGGCGGGATGGATGATCGTCAACTGCGGGACGAGATCGTCACGCTCCTCATGGCCGGCCACGAGACGACGGCCAACTGGCTGACGTGGACGTGGTATCTCCTCGCGCGACACCCGCACGTCGAGGCATGTCTGCACGCGGAGCTCGACGACGTGCTCCGGGGGCGTCCACCGGAGCCGGACGACGTGGCGCGGCTCCCGTACACGCGGAACGTGCTGTCGGAATCGCTGCGGCTGTACCCGCCGGCGTGGGCGCTCGAGCGGCGCGCCATCGCCGACTTCGAGGCCGGGGGACATCGCATCCGGAAGGGGACGCAGGTGATCGTGAGCCAGTATCTCGTGCACCGTGATCCGCGCTGGTGGCACGAGCCGGAGCGCTTCGACCCGACGCGGTGGGCGGAGCCAGCCGACGCGACGCGACCGAAGTTCGCGTACTTCCCGTTCGGGGCCGGGACGCGCCTCTGCATCGGCGAGCACTTCGCGTGGATGGAAGCGGCGCTCGTGCTCGCGACGCTCGCGCAGCGCTGGCGGCTGCGCTACGCGCGGTCGCAGCCGCCGGTCCCCGAGCCCCTGATCACGCTCCGGCCCAGGGGCGGGCTCCCGGTGCTCCTCGAGCGGCGGTGAGTCGCTGCACCCCACGCCCCCGGGAAACCTCGGGCGTCGCGGGGTAGTTCTTACAGTGCAGGCGATCGCGTGACCGCTGAGCGACTCGCGATCGCGGACCCAGGAGGTGTGCCATGACCCGCAAGACGATCTCCGCGCCGGCACGCGGCATGGCCGTGATCACGGCCGCGATCGCCGCCATGCTGCTCTTTCTCGCCGCGGTCGCTCGCCCGTCGGCGCGCGCGATCGCCGCTCCCGCTCCCTCCGTGGACCTGATGGTCCGGTCCGCCGCCACGCTCGACACGGCGGTACTCTCGGGCGGCTGCTTCTGGGGGGTGCAGGCGGTGTTCGAGCACGTGAAGGGGGTGACGGGAGTCACGGCCGGCTACGCCGGCGGCCCGGCGAGCGCGGCCTACTACGAGCGTGTGAGCACGGGGACCACCGGCCACGCCGAGTCGGTGCGCATCGTGTACGACCCGGCGAAGGTCACGTACGGCCAGCTCCTGCGCGTGTTCTTCTCCGTGGCGCACGATCCCACGGAGCTCGACCGCCAGGGTCCCGATGTGGGGCCGCAGTACCGCTCGGTGATCTGGTACACCACCCCCGAGCAGCAGCGGATC
Organism: Gemmatimonadaceae bacterium; assembly: GCA_035760785.1. GTDB lineage: Bacteria > Gemmatimonadota > Gemmatimonadetes > Gemmatimonadales > Gemmatimonadaceae > JADGGM01. The sequence continues at coordinate 2,008 of DASTSH010000252.1, forward strand.
GCGACCGCGTACATCGCGCAACTCGGCGCGGCGAAGTACTTCCCGAAGCCGATCGTCACGCGCGTGGAAGCGTTCCACGGGTTCTATCCGGCGGAGGCGTACCACCAGGACTACCTCATCCATCACCCGGACGTCCCGTACATCGTGATCAACGACAAGCCGAAGCTCGAGCACTTCCGCCGCGCGCTCCCCGAGCTGTGGCAGAACACCCCGGTGGTGTACGCGGCGGACGAAGCCGCGCGGTGAGCGCGGGACGGCGCATCGCGCAATGAGACGATGGCGCATCCTGCCGGGCCCGGAGGCAGCGTGGCGGAGCGACGATTCCTCCTCGTTCGAGCCACCCACCCCGGCGGGGCACGACCATGATCGAGCTTCAGGCCAACCGCAGACATGCGACCGTTCTTGCGCTTCGTCCGGTGGCGGACTATCATAGTCCATCATCGGACAAAACGAGGAGCTCCATGGATGCGCTCGCGGCAGCGACAGGAGCGGTGGACAGCGTGGAGGCCAGGCGTCGCCTTTCGGCGCCCGCGGTCCGTGCGTTCAGCGCGCTCGCCGGCCAGTGGAAGCTCTCGGAGCGGGAGCAGCTCGCGCTGCTCGGTGACTCCGTGGGGCGGAGCACCCTCTACGAGTGGGCGAAGGGGATGGTGCGCGGCACGCTCAATCAGGACCAGCTCATGCGCGTGTCGTACCTGCTCGGGATCTACGAGGGGCTGCAGCGGCTCTGGCATCACGCGCCGGCGGAAGCGGACGCGTGGGTGCGTCGCCATGTCGCCGATCATCCCTTTCACGGGCGGCCGCCGCTCGCGTTCATGATCCATGGAGGGCTGCCGGCGATGGCCGAGACGCGCGCGTACATCGACGGCGCCACGGGCGGACCGCCAAGCCGGGGGTGACGTCCCCCTGGCATCCCCCGGCGCTCGCCACGATCGGCGGCGCGGCGGCGCGCATCGCGCTCGTTCCCGAGGGAACGGGAGCTCCCTTCCAAGAAGCGCGCATCCGGTGGACACCGGCCGCGCGCGTGATCGTCAGCGAGTACGCCGGCGAGAATCTCTTCCATCGCTTGGGCGGCAACGAGGATCTCGAGGCGTTCCGGCAGATCGCCGACCTCACCAACCCCACGGCGCGTGCACTCGCCGGGGAGATCGACCTCGTTCCACCGGAGGACCGGATCTACGGTCCCGGAACGCCGCTCATCATGGCGGCGTTCGCGTGGCCGGCGAGCCACACGCGCTTCTCCACCGTGCACGAAGGCGCCTTCTACGCGACACGAAGCGAGCACACCGCCATTGCCGAACGGCGCTGGCACTGCGAGCGCGTGCTCCGCGCCGCTGGGAGCGGGCCCACGGTGCAGGACGTCACCCTGCTGCACGCTCATCTGGATGGTGTGCTGCTCGACCTCCGCGCCCCCAACCCATCTCCGCCCGGCGTGTACCACGACACGGACTACGGGGCCGGACAACAGATCGGGCGCGTGGTGCGCCGGCTGCGCGGGGACGGCATCGCTTACGACAGCGTGCGCGATCCAGGGGGCGAGTGCGCGGCAATCTTCCGTCCGCCGGTGCTCGCGCGCTGCGCCCCCGTGCGCACCATCACCCTGGAGTGGGATGGAAGCCGCATCATCACCGGCCGCTGAGCGGGTGTGACGCGCGCCCCGTCGCGTGATTGTCCCGCGAGAGTGCCGCCGATATACTCCGCGATGCCCCCCACACTCCGCGTCGCCCTCGTCGGCGACCACGATCCGGCGGTCACCGCCCACCAGGCCATCCCTCGCGCTCTGACGCTCGCCGCCGACTCGCTCGGCGTCGCCGTGGAGCCGCGCTGGCTCCCCACGAATGCCATCGACGCGAGCGATCCGCTCGCCGGTGCCGATGCCGTGTGGTGCGTGCCGGCGAGCCCGTACCGCAGCACCGAGGGCGCGCTTCGCGCCATCGGTGCGGCGAGACGGAGCGGGCGTCCGTACCTCGGCACCTGCGCCGGATTCCAGTACGCGCTCCTCGAATACGCGCGCGCCGTACTCGGGTGGGCGGACGCCGAGCACGGGGAGACGGCGCCCGACGCGGCGCTCCAGGTGATCACGCCGCTCGCCTGCTCGCTGGTGGAGGCGAGCGACACGGTGCGCTTCACCCCCGGCTCGCGGCTGGCACTCGCGTACGGAGCGCTCGAGGCCAGGGAGCGGTACCGCTGCCGCTACGGGCTGAACCCCGCGCTCGCGCGCGAGTTGACGGCGGGCCCGCTGCGCGCGACCGCGACCGATGCCGCCGGCGAGGTGCGCGCCGTGGAGCTCGACGGCCACCCCTTTTTCGTGGCCACGCTCTTCCAGCCCGAGCGTGCCGCGCTCGAGGGGACGCCGCCGCCGCTGGCCGTGGCGCTCCTGCGCGCCGCGGCGATCTCCACCGCTAGCTCGCCCGCGACGCGGGTCGTGCGGACGTGACTCGCGGAAGCTATCGGACTACTCGCTCGTCGTGCCGCCCCCGCGGTTGGCACCGCCGAGATAGATCCCGTTGAAGAGGAAGCCGAACGTCCCGTGCGGCTGGCCGCGGAAGGTGATCTCGGGGCCGAACAGGAAGAGCTTTCCCTTCCCCACATCCGCCTCGGCCACGGCCACCGCGCCATCGAGATACTTCTGCCCCCACGCCCACCCGCTGCGCAGCGGCGTCGGCGAATCGTACCACGCCACCTTCCGCACGGCATCACCGCTCCCGGCGATGCGGAACGCGGGGCTGTGGTCGAACAGCACCGCCACGCTGTCGGGGATGCCGTAGGCGAGCGGCGCGTCGGTGCGCACGCGCGCCTCGAGCACGGAGCCGGGGATGTAGAACTCCTCGCGGCCGAGCGCGGAGTCGGTGCCGGGACGCACGAGCGCGCTCGCCACCGGGAGGCCGAGCTGCTTCGCCAGCGCGGTGGAGCTCCCGATGGTGATCACCGAGCCACCCGCCTCGAGGAAGCGGCGGAGCTGCGGCACGGTCTTCTCCACGCTGGTGCTCCCGAGCCGGTCGCGGTACTCGACGGGGATGTCCTCGGCGCGCGGCTGGGAGTAGAAGCGGCTCCCCGCGCCGGCGTCGCCGGATGGCAGCGCGTCATCCACGAACACGAGAACGTCGAACTTCTCGGCGAGGTTGCCGGCGTCGAGCTCCCGCGGGTACACCACGCGGTACGGGAACTCGTACTGGTCGAACAGCCAGCGCACCCACCCCGAGGGAATCGAGCCGCCGTAGCGGTCCCACAGCCCGATGCGCACCGGGCGCAGCGCGAGCAGCTCCGACGACTCCGGCGCCTTCGCCACGGCGTCGAAGGAGAGGCCGAGCGTCGCCGCGGCGCGCGAAGCGATCGAGGCCGCCGAGGGGGACGCGGGGATGTAGATCGTGCCCGCGGGATAGCTGGTGTCGTTGGCGGCGAGCGGACGCGTGAGCCAGAACACCGGCGCGTGCGCCGCGAGCAACCGGTTCACGGCGACGACGCTGTTGTTCACACCGTGGCGAAGCAGGAAGCCCGCCGCGCCGCGCGTCGCCGCCACCTGTCCGGGCGGCGGCGTCACCGTGTCCGTCACCGGAACGAAGGGACCGGTGAAGCCGTCGAGCACACGGTGGAACTGGATCCCCATCGTGAGCGCCGGAGTCCAGCCGGTGATGTCGTACGGCGGCTTGGGGGGCCCGCCGGGATAGGCGAAGTCGTTCGGGTGGTTCTGCGGCTCGAACATGTCGAGCACGTGCGGGCGGAACGCCTGCGCGGTCATCACCACGTACGAGCCGGCCGGATAGCGCGTCCCCTGCACCGTGAACGCCGCCGTCGCGCGCTGCACCTCCACCCCGCCCTTGATGAGGATGTTCACGAACTTCGTGGCGCGCGGAAAGTCGGGCTGGTTCGCGGGGATGATGTAGCCGCGCGGGTCGCGGTCTTCCGGACGGTGGAGCACCGCGTAGTAGCGGGCGTCCACCGCCTCGTGTCCGGCGCGCCCCCGAGCGGCGGCGTCGTCCCCATCGCGCGCGACGGCGGCGTTCAGCGAGTCGATGAGCCGTGGCGTGATCGTCCAGTCGTCGCGGCTCCCGCGCTCGATCGAGCGCTTCCCCATCTCGTAGATGCCGTACAGGAAGTGCTCGCGGTAGCGCGACGCCACGTCGAGCACCGCCCAGTTGGCGTTCAGCTCGTAGGCCATCGACTGCCGGAAGTGCCACACCTGGTGCGGCGCGATCGGGAAGGGGAGATCGCCGTGCGGGAGCTGCCGGTCGGGGACGAGGGGGATCTCGATCGGCGTCGGGTTCCCCACGGCCTCGGTGAGCAGCCCGATCATGTTGTGGAAGTACGGCATCGTGCGCAGCCCGCCGTTCCACCACGTGGAGTAGTTCGCTCCCGAGCGCATGGTGAAGCCCGGGAGGTCCTGCGCGACGAAGCGGGTGTGGATCGCGGCCCCCACGAGGTCGAGCTCCATGGGGACGAGCGGATCGAAGGTGTAGTTGAACGGGTCGCGGAAGGGCGGGGTGAAGATCACCGTCCCCTCGGGCCCGGTCTGGTGGTGGTTGTACACGATCTGCGGGAACCACTCGCGGTACATCACGCGGTTCATGGCCTGCGTCTCCGGCTGGTTGGCCATGAAGAAGTCGCGGTTGTCGTCGTGGCCGACGTACTTCTGGTAGAGGCGCGGGATGTCGGAGCTCTTCCGCGCCAGCGTGTCCGCCTTGCGGTTGTACCAGTCGGAGACGAGCTCCATCCCATCGGGGTTGGCGAGCACGCAGAGCACGATGTCGTCGCGCAGGAACCGGGTCATCTCGCGGTCGGTGCGGCTCACGAGCTCGTAGACGGTCTCGATGAGCTGCTGCGAGCCGAGCACCTCGGTGGCGTGCAGCCCGCCATCGATCCACACCACCGCCTTCCCCTCGCGCGCGAGCGCGTGCGCGTCGGCATCGGAGAGCCCTTTCGCGAGCGCGAGGCGGCGCGCGATGTCGCGGTAGTGGCCGAGCTTGCGCTGGTTCTCCGGCGACGTGATCACCGCCATGTACATCGGCCGTCCCTCGGCGGTGGTGCCGATGCGCTCGAGCGTCATGCGGTCGGACTCGCGGTCGAGCTTCCGCCAGTAGGCCACGAGCGCGGTGTAGTCCACCAGATGGTAGTCCGCGCCGATGTCGAAGCCGAACTGTTGGCGGGGGGAGGTGACGCGCGCCACTGCGGGGGCGGCGGGAGCGGCCGTGGCCTGCGCGCTCGCGCCGGCGGGAACGACGAAGGCGGTCGCGCCGAGGAGCAGCGCCAGCGAGCGGGTGGGACGACGGATCTGATTCACGCCAGCCTCGATGGGGAAGAGGGAATCGCGTGTCGCGGCGCGCGTGGCGCGAGGCGCGGGGGCGGGGGCGGTGTCAGTACCCCCGCACCTCGCCGTCGCGGCGCGGGTCGGCGGCGCCGACCCACCGGCCGCCGACGCGCTCGATCACCTGCACGCCGCCGAAGAACATATCGGCCGGCGGCGTGGTCTGCACGTCGTAGCCGAGCCGGTGCGCGGCCTCGAGCACCTCGGGGCTGAAGCCATCCTCCATGCGCAGCATCGACGTGGGATAGGGGATGACGCGCGGCATCTCCAGCGCCTGCATGGGATCCATCCCGTAGTCGAGCGAGTACACGATCGTCTCCACGATCGCCGGCGGGATGGCCATCGATCCCGGGGAGCCGACCACCATCCGCACGCGCCCGTCGGCGAGCACGATGGTGGGGGAGATCGTGGACGCCGGCACGCGGTGCGGGCCTCGCGCGTTGGCGCTCGTGTCGGCGCGCGAGAAGTTGAGCATGGCGCTGTTGAGGAACGTCCCCGCCGCCCACGTGCCGGAGCCGAAGAGCCGGCCGTTGGTGAAGGTGAGCGACACGGCGTTCCCGTCCGCATCCACCACCGACATGTGCGTGGTCTCCGCGCCCCCTTCATCGCCGGCGCGCACGCCAGAGCGCACACTCGCGCGTGCGGTGCGCGGGGGGATGCTCGACGGACCGTACGGCGCGTACGGCGCGCACGCCGCCTCCGGCGCGGCGGCATCGTCCGGCCATGGATCGCCCGGCGCGAGCGTGTCGGGCACGGCGGCGGCGCCGATCAGCGCCTGCCGCCTGGCAGCGTAGGCGGCGGAGGTGATCCCCGCGGCGGGAACCGGCGCGTGCCCCGGATCGCCGACGTACGCGTTCCGGTCGGCGACGCTCACGCGCAGCGCGGCGGCGAGCACGCGGAACGCGTCGGGGGATCTCGACGGGAGACCGAGGCTCGGGAGGTGCTGCGGCGCGAGGAGGCGGAGCGCCTCGAGCACCTGCATTCCGCCCTGCGGAGGCGGCGCGGAGAGCACGACCCGTCCCTCGTAGCCGGCGCACAGTGGACGCTTGGGGCGCGGGGTGAACGACGCCAGGTCGGCCATGGTGATCGGGTTGCCGCCGTCGTTCAGCGCGCGCACGATCTCCCGCGCGATCTCGCCGGTGTAGAAGGCGTCCTTTCCCTGCGCCGCGATGAGGCGCAGCGACGCGGCGAGCTCCGGCTGGACGAGCCGTGTGCCGGCGGCGATCGGCTTGCCACCGGGGAGGAAGATGTGCGCCCCGGCGGACTGCGCGAGCGCCGCCGAGTCCTTGGCGATCTCCCGCGCGAGCAGCGAATGCACGGGGAAGCCGTCGGCGGCCAGGCGGATCGCCGGCTCGAGCACCACCGCGCGCGGGAGCTTGCCGTACTTCGCCTGCATGTCGAGCAGCCCGGCCACGGCGCCGGGCACCGCGGCCGCGCGTGCGGTGACGGGGGAGCCGCGATAGTGATTCAGCGCGGTGTCCCCGTCGGCGCCCGCGGTGGCGTAGAAGTCGAGGTACTCGGCGCGGCGGTCGTGCTGCAGCCAGACCAACATCCCGCCCCCCGCGCCGATGCCGGCCATCATCGGTTCCACCACGCCCACCGCGAACGCGGTGGCCACGGCGGCGTCCACGGCGTTGCCGCCGCGGCGCAGCATCTCCACCCCGGCATCGCTCGCGTACGGGCTGGCCGAGGCGACCATCCCGTGCGCGGCCACGAGGCGCCGCCCCGTCTCCGGCGCGGGAGTGGGATCGGGGCGCGCGGCGGAGCACGCCGCGCACGCCGCGATCAGCAGGACGCTCGCCGCGCGCCGGTGGCGCGCGGCGGATGTCGCGTTCGACGTCGCGCGCATCACAGGTTCGGGTTCGAGCTCTGCTCGGCCTGCGAGATGGGGATGCACGTGTCGCGTCCCTCGAGGAAGGTGGTGCGCCCCTCGGCGTACCAGCGGCGCAGGTCCCAGAGCCGCCGCGTCTCCAGCCAGAGCACGGCGCCGCGCTCGGACTGGAGGACCGTCCAGGCGCTGTCCGCGTCGGAGACATCGAGCGCGGCGAGGCCGTACGCGGCGCGCTCGTCGTTCACGTAGCCCATGGCGGCGGGGACGGCGCCGTCGCGCAGCGCCGCCTCGGCGCGGATGAGCAGCATCTCCGTCCCCTTGGCCAGCGGGATTGGAGCGTCGACCCCGGGGTACTTCTTCTGCCGGAAGAACGGCGTGCTGCCGTTGTTACCCTTCTGGACGACGCCGGCGGAGGTGAACAGCGTGTCCCACGGCACGCGCGGGTCGGCGTTGGTGGCCGCCCACTGGGTGCCCCACACCGAGACCTCGCGCCGCGTGGTGGTCTCGTACGCGAGATTGTTGTTCTCGCGCTCGGAGTTGGTGGAGAAGATCGCGTCGAAGCGGAAGTCGGCCGGCACCTGCGCGGCATCGGCATCCGCGTCGGTCCAACGGCCGAGGTCCGCGCGCACCTGCGCCCGTCCCGCGAGCGCGGTGAGCGCCAGGCTGTCCACCCCCTGTGCCTGCGCCAGGCGCAGCGCCTCGGTGAACTCGGAGTCGGCACGCTGGAAGTAGACCGAGTCGCTCTGCCGCGGGCCGCCGTCGATCACCGCGTCGCACATGTTCTCGCCGAGGACGCGGTTCGCGAAGCCGGCGTAGAGGTACGCGCGCGCCGAGAGCGGGCTCGTCTCGAAGTCCGCCTGCAGCACCTGCTTCATGCGGTCGATCCCGTTCTCGGCCACCCACCGCGCCTCCTGGGCGTTGTCCCACAGCGAGCCCGCGTCCACGTCATCGATGATCCCCTGGTCGAAGCGGCCCATCGCCGGGTAGGTCCCGGACTCGCGCAGCTCGTCGGTCATCACCGACCCCTCGCGGGCGAGGTAGCCCAGGGAGTACGAGAGATCGCCCGACATGCCGTTCACGAGCGCGGGCATGGCGGAAGGGGTGTTCAGGTCCTGGTCCCGGGTCGATCCCGGGTTGGTCACCGAGAGATCGCACGCGGCGGTTGCCGCCAGGGTGCTGCCGGCGCACACGAGCATCGCGGCGCGGCGGAGGGCGTCGTGCATGGTCATCCGTTGCGCCTCGTGTCAGAAGTCGATGGTCAGGGTGGCGACGAACGTGCGGTACGGCGGCAGGTTGTAGTAATCGCGCCGGGCGAACTGGTTGTCCCCCTGGTCGTTGACCTCGGGGTCGGTGCCGCGGTACTTGGTGGCCGTGAACAGGTTGCGGCCGGCGAGGGTGACGGAGCCGCTGCGGGCGCCGCCGAGCCAGCGCGCGGGGAGATCGTAGGTGAGCGACACGCTCCGCAGCTTGAAGAAGTCGCTGGGTTCCACCCAGAGCGTGTACGCCTTCACCTTGCTCGATGTGGAGCACTGCGCGCGCTGCAGCGCGGTGATCGATCCGAGCCCGGAGGAATCGCCGTCGGCGGCGGCGGCCATCGCGTGCTGCGCCGCGTAGCAGGCGGGCCAGATCTGCATGTTGTCCGCGAGGCTGTAGCCCATGGTGTTGAGCAGGTGGCCTCCGAGCTGCCACTCCCCGAGCGCGGAGAGGCGGAACCGCTCGAGGAAGCGCAGGTTGGTGGTGAGGCCGATGATCTTGTTCGGGTAGATCGCGCCGAGGTACTGGTCTTCCGCGAACACCGGATCGGCGTAGTCGTTCGGGTTCGTCACCACGCGCCCGAAGTACGCCGGCACCGCGTACCCCTCGCGCACGTACTCGCCGGAGATGGCGCTGATGGTGATCGACTGCCCGCCCAGGTTCCCGGCGCGATTCGTGTTGCCGCTGTAGTTCACTCCCACGTGCCAATCGAACCGCGGACGCGAGACGATCCCGGCGTCCACCGAGACCTCGAGGCCCTTGTTGAACACCTCGCCCACGTTCTCGAGCTGCCGGTTGACGAAGCCCTCGGAGGCGGGGTACTCGACGGGGATGAGCGCGTCCAGGGTGTGCTGGTGATAGTAGGTGAGGCCGATGTTCACCCGTCCGCCAATGGTGGTGGCGTCGAAGCCCAGCTCGTACTCGCGCGTGCGCTCGGGGCCGAGGTCCGGGTTCCCGATCTGGTCGGGGGTGAAGGCCGGCTGCCCGTTCTCCGCCGAGACCGGCGCCCAGGTCCGCACCGCGTCGAACGCGCCCGGCGCCTTTCCCGACTCGCCGTAGGCGGCGCGCAGCTTCATCGTCTCGGCGATCGAGGTGGGCCAGAACGACTCATCGGAGATCGTGTACGCGGCGCTCACCTTCGGGTACGCCTGCAGCCCGAAGCTGCTCCCGAACGCGCTGTTCCCGTCCACGCGAAGCCCGCCGGTGAGGAAGAGGCGGTCGCGCCACCCCAGCACCTCCTGGGCGAAGAAGCCGGCATTGATCACGTGCTGATCGAGGTCGCTGGTGAGATCGCGCACCGAGGACGACTCCAGCGTCGGGTCGCCGGGGCCGGCGAAGTTCTGCCCCTGGATCCCGGTGTTCGTCTGCCAGCTGTTGAACATCTGCGCGCCCACCGAGGTGGCCGTGCTCCACGAGCGGCCGAGTGTGTAATTGAGCGTGCTCGCGTAGTCGAGCGTGAGCAGGCGCTGGTCCCACTCCCGCCAGAACATCCGGCCGCTGGGCAGGGTGAGATACCCGAACGGTGTCACCGCCTTGTCGCGCGCGCGGGCGTAGTCGTAGCCCAGCCGCAGCACGTTGGTGAGGTGACCGAACGCCTCGTGCGTGGCGTCGAGACCGAGAATGAAGTGGTCGCTCTGCGTGGCGTTGTCCATGCTCAGGATGTCGCCGTTCGTGACGCACACCAGGGCGGGGTCGCTGCACCCGCCCCCCTTCATGCTGCCGCTGGGCCCACGGGACACGTTGAGCAGGAAGCCGTTCGCGTTGTCGCCGTCGGCCACCCAGCTCACGTCGCGGCGCGTGTAGGCGGTGCTGGCCTTGAGGTTCAGGTGCGGCGCCGGCGTGAAGCCGAAGTTGCCGCGGAAGCCGGCGTCCTTGCTGCGGCTGGTGCTGATCACGCCGCTCTCGTCGTCGTAGGCGCCGGACAGGTAATAGGTGACGGCGTTCGTACCGCCGCTGGTGGCGAGGCTGTAGCGCGACACGTAGCCGTCACGCAGCCACGATCCGCTCGCCGGGCAGGTGGGATCCTCGAAGCGCACGCCCAGCCCGTTCACCAGATCGGCGCCGCGGCACTCGTTCAGGAAGAAGCCGGTTGGATTCTGGTCACCGCCGAGGTGCCCGAGGTTGTTGATGCCCTGGGAGACGCGCGCGGTCCAGCGCGACTTCCCGGCGGCGCCCTTCTTGGTGAAGATCTGGATCACGCCGCCGGAGGCCTCGGTGCCGTAGAGCGTGGTGGCCGCGGGCCCCTTCACGATCTCCACGTGGTCGATGTCCGCGGGGTCGATGTCGTTGAGCGGGGAGATCGCCTGGCGCGACATCGCATCCGTGGGCGCGTTGCCGTTGTACATGCGCACGCCATCGATGTAGATGATCGGCGTGTTCCCCTGGGACACGCTCCCCGTGCCGCGGAGGCGGATCGTGCCGCCGGATCCGGGCTGCCCGGAGTTCGAGAGCACCGACACGCCGGGGGAGCGTCCGTCGATCACCTGCTCCGGCGTGGTCACGGGTGCGTGGGCGATCTCGTCCGCATCGATCGTGGAGACGCTGTTCCCGATCTCCTTCTTGCGCGCCGTCCCGGTGGCCGTGACCACCACCTGCTCCAGCGAGCTCGCCGCGCGCGGGAGCGCGAAGTCCAGCGTGGCCTGCGCCCCGCCGGTGATGGTCACCGAGAGCGTCACCTTGCCGTAGCCGATGCGGCGCGCGGTCACGGTGTGCGCTCCCTCGGGCACGTTCGGGATCTGGTAGTGGCCCTGGTCGTCCGTCAGCGCGCCGAGGCGCGTGCCATCGACCACCACCGACACCGCAGCCACCGGCTCGCGCGTGGCGGAATCGACCACCGTGCCGGCCACGGTGCCGTTCTGGACCCGCGCCTCCTTCGGCGGCACGTGCCGGGTGAGCAGCGCCTGCCCGCCGGGGGAGAGCACGACGTCGACGTTCGCGTCCATGAGCAGCTCGGTGAGCGCCGCGGCCACGGTGATCTCCTGCGCGCGCAGCCGCACGTGGTCATCGAGCCGGACGACGTCCTTGCTGTACATGAAGTGGATTCCCGACTGGCGGGAGATCGCGGCGAGCGCCTCGTCGAGTGTGGCATCGGGCAGGTCGAGCGAGATCCGGCGGCGCAGCGCGGCGACGCGCCTGGCGTCCACCGGCACCGGCGCGGCGCTCGAGGCGAGCAGGAACCGCGGGCTTCGCGCGGCCGGCTGCTCGCCCACCCATTGTTGCGCGTTCGCGGTGGCGCCGAACAGCGGTCCGGCGAGGAGCAAGACCAGCAACGAGACGGGTGACCGCATGACGTTTCTCCCGAACGACGTGAGCGTGAGGAGGACTACCGGCGCCTGCTGGCCGGGTAGAGGGTGACCACGCGCCCGTGCCGCTCGGAGCGGACCTCGAGGGTGAGCGCGAGGGCGCGAAGGAGATCGGGAACGGATTCGGACGTGAGCGTCGCGGTGAGCCGGCGCTCGGCGAGCGACGGATCGCCCAGACGGAAGTCGAGATCGTACCAGCGGCCGAGCTGGGGGAGCACCTCGCGCAGCGGGGTATCGGTGAAGGCGAGCCGGCGGTCGGTCCACGCGAGGTAGCGCTCCACGAGCACGCCGTGGCGCGTGCGCACGCGCGGCTCCGCGCCGAGCTGTCCGAGGTCGCCCGCCGCGAGCACCGCGCTGGCGCTGGCGCGCGCCGCGCTCGACGGGGCGGCGCGCGGCGCGAGGAGCACGCGCCCTGCCGCCACCACCACCGTGGTGGTGGAATCGTCGCCGTACGCTCGCACGTCGAAGCGCGTCCCGAGGTCGCTGGCGGTGGCGCGGCTGGTGTGGACGACGAACGGAACGCGCGCATCGTGCGCCACGTCGAACACCGCCTCCCCCTCGAGCCACACGTCGCGCGAATCGCGTCCGAGGGGCGCGGCGAAGCGCAGCCGGCTCTCGACGCCGAGCAGCACGTGCGTGCCGTCGCTCAGGTAGACGTCGGCGAGCTGTCCGCGCCTGGTGGCGATCTGCTCGAGCGGCGCCGGCGGCACGGCGCGGTGCACCCGGTGCCCGAGGCCCCACCAGAGCCCGCCCCCCGCGACGACGAGGAGCGCCGCGGCGATCGGCGCCAGGCGGGCGAGCGCGCTCCGCGGCGTGCGCGGCGCGCCCCACGCCCGCCACGTCCGCCGGGAGGCGGGCACTGGCGCGAGCGCCGGCCGCGCGGCGGCATCGCGCGCGCGCGCCTCGACGTGCGCGCGCACAGCCGTCCACGCCGCGGCGGTGTCCCAGCGCGAGGGAAGCGCGCCCGTCGCGCGCCACACGCGCTCGAGCGACGCCACCTGCTCCGCGCGCGCGGGGTCGGCGGCGATCCACAGCCGGATCTGGTTCGCTTCCTCGGCGTCGCACTCGCCGGTGATGTACCGGACGATGCGGCGGTCCATGGTCTCGTCGAGCATGCCTGGTGCGCTCCTGGTCCATGTCATAACGCGCGAGTGGCGGCGCACCATGACAAGGTGCGCCGCCACTCGGTCGTGGTCGCGCCGGTCAGCGGAGGATCCGGAGTGCCGTGCTCGTGGCGTGCACCACGGCGATCGCGACGCCGAGGTAGGGGGCGAGCCGCGCGCGCAGGCGCTTGAGGGCGCGCGAGATCTGCGTTTCCACCGTGGTGAGGGAGACGCCGAGCGCCCTGGCGATCTCGCCGTGGCTCAGCCCCTGCTGCCGGCTCATGAGGAAGATGAGGCGGCAACGGTCGGGGAGCGCCGCCACCGCGCGGTCGGCGGCGGCGGCGAGATCCATCGCTTCCAGCGTGTCGAGCGCCGTCTCCGTTGGCGGCTCACCCTCGTGCGCGGCGAGCGTCGCGTCCGCGAACCGGCGGGCCACGCGCTCGCGCCGCAGCTGCGTGATCGCGCGGTTGCGCGCCGCGGCATAGAGGTAGGAGACGCCGAGCTCCGGCGACGAGCCGCGCGCCTGCAGCTCCCACAGGCGCACGAACACCCCCTGCACCAGCTCCTCGGCCGCCTCCCGCGACCGCACGTACGACCACACGTACTCGCAGAGCGGGGCGTAGTGTGCGTGGAAGAGCGCCTCGAGATCCGCGAGGTCGTGGAGGCCCCGGGACGCATCGTCGTGCGGTGCCGGACGCGCTGGCTCGGCGGGGTCGGGTGATGCCATGCAGGGGGGAGCGGGCGGATCGTGCGCCGGGCGTCCGACGGACCGTCCGGCCCGGACGGGTGGAGGTCCGGGGGCGGGCGACCCATGGATATCACCAGAACAGTCAGGCGACAAGATCCGGCGCTCCCCCCCCGGCCCCGCCGGCGTGAGCCCGGCCCCCACCGCGCCGGGCGCGCTGATGAACGCGTCGTGGAGCGGCTCGTACGGGAGGGCGTTCACGTACACCACCACCGCGCGGTGCTCCGTTCGCCCCCCGCCGGCGGCGTTCGCCACCGGCGCGCCGCCGTCCGCCACAAAGTGCTGGCTGGCCGCCAGCCGCCGCGACACCGTTCGCGGCATGTCCATCACTCACATCATCGTCCAGGCGCGACTCGCGTGGGCCGCCGCCATCGCGCTCTCCCTCCCCGCGGCCGGCGCGCCGCCCGCCGCCGGGCGCTCGCTGCCACGCGCGCCCATCGCGACCACCGAACCGTGCGCGACCGCCACCGGTGATGCGCGCGCCGTGCTCGAGCGCGCCGTGCGGGCCGCCGGCATCCCGCGCGCCGAACGTCGCGTGCTGCGCTACGAGTTCTCCGACGACATCTCGCAGAACTACCAGTCCGATCGGACCTATCCCCCGTTCCTCACGCTGCAGTGGGGGGGGATGTTCTACGTCGATCCCGCCTCGCGCGTGCAGCGGCTGGAGGAGCGCGGATTCGGCTTCGGCCATCACGCCGAGCGGCCGTTCATCCTGCTGCACGGCGAGCGCGCCACGTACGTGGTGCGCGACAGCTCGCTCGTGCCGAACGCCGGAGGACACGCGCTCTCCCTGCGCTCGCGGCCGCTGGACGCGTGGACGGTGCTCGCCGACTGGCGCGCCGCACCCGATGCGCGCGTGGTCGCGCGCTGCATCTATCGCGACTATCCGCGCCTCGTCCTCGAGCGAGTGACGCCCGCCGGCCCGGAGCGGCTGTACGTGGACCCGAAGAGCGGGCTGCCGGTGAAGCTCGACCGGCGGGAGCCGCACTACCTGTGGGGGGATGTGCACGCGGAGTACGTGTGGACCAACTGGCTCCTCCGCGACGGCGTGCGCGTTCCCGTGGCCGGGTTCCGCCTGGTGGATGGCGAGGTGGAGATCGCGCGCACCGTGGGTCCCATCGCGCTCGTCGCGACGGACAGCGCGCCGTCGCTCGCGCTCCCCGCGGATGCGCCCGCGATGCCGGTGCGCACGCCCCCCTTCCCCGCCCCGGACACGGTGCGGGTGGGCTCGAGCACCTTCCTGCTCGCGAATCGCGCGTACACGAACGTCGTCACGCTCCAGCGGGACACGGTCTGGGTGCTCGACGCGCAGCTCGGCGAGGCGCGCGCGCGCGAGGACGCGCAGTGGATCGCCCGGCTCTTTCCGGGGCGGCATCCGGTGGCGCTGGTGGTGAGCGATCTCGCCTGGCCGCACATCGCCGGAGTGCGCTACTGGGTGGCGCGCGGCGCCACGGTGTACTCGCAGCCCTCCAACGAGGCCTTCCTGCGACGGGTGGTGGACCGGCGCTGGACGCTCGAGCCGGACACGCTCGAGCGGGTGCGTCGCGCGCACCCCGCCGCCGCGCGGCTGCGCTTCCACGCGGTGCGCGACTCCCTGCGACTCGCCGGCGGGGCGGTGACGCTCCATCCCATCGACGGCCTCGGGAGCGAGGGCGCGCTCATGGCGTGGATCCCCGCCGAGCGGTTCCTGTGGGCAGGCGACTACGTGCAGGACGTGAGCGAGCCGACCACGTACGCCACGGAGGTCGTGGCGGCGGCGCGGCGCGCGGGGATCACGCCCGAGCGGGTGGCGGCGATGCACCTGAAGCTCACGCCGTGGAGCACGGTCGTGTCGGTGAACGACGCGGCCGCGGAGGGTTCGGCGGTCGGCGCCACGCGGTGAGGGGCGCGGCGGCGGGCGGGGATCGCGGTCGCGCGCCGCGTCCCCGCCCGCCGGCTTCCCGCCCCGCACTTAGATTAGGGGCGCATGCGTCTCACACCGCGGCACGCGCACTTCCGGCTTCCGCTCCTCATCGCCATCTGGGCGGTGCCGGCGCTCATCGCCGGACTGCAGTCGTACGCCGTCTACACGCTGAACGACGAGTGGCCGAGGAACTGGCCGTTCATCCTCGTGCAGGTGGGGGCGTGGCTCACCTGGGTGCCGCTCACGCCGCTGCTGTTCGCGCTGGCGCGCCGGTGGCCGCTCGACCCGCACGCGGGGGCTGGGGGGGAGGTGGCGAGCGACGATCCGGTCGCGGCCGTGGCGCCGCCAGCGCACCGGTTGCGACGCGCGCTCCTCCGCCACGGCGCGGCCGCGCTGGGGATCACCATCGCGCACGCGTTCCTCTGGTCGGAGGTCTCGCTCCTCGTCCAGATGCGCATCGAGCCGGCGACGCTCGCGCGCCACCCGGCGTCCTCCATCTACACCGTGTCGGTGCTCGCGCGGCTGGTGACGGGGCTCCTGACGTACGGCGCCATCGTCGCGGCGGCGACGACCATCGACTCGCTGGGGCGCCTCCGCGCGCAGGAGCTGCGCGCCGCCCGCCTCGCCTCGGAGCTCACCGCCGCGCAGCTCGGCGCGCTCAAGATGCAGCTCCACCCGCACTTCCTGTTCAACACCCTGCACGCGATCACGGTGCTGATCCGCGAGGACCCGCCGGCGGCCACGCGCACGGTCACGCGGCTCGGGGAGCTGCTGCGCCTCACGCTCTCGCGCGCGCGGCACACCGAGGTGGCGCTCGCGCACGAGCTCGAGCTGGTGCGGCTGTACCTGGAGATCGAGGGGACGCGCTTCCAGGACCGGCTGGTGGTCACCTACGACGTGGCGCCGGAGACGCTGCGCGCGCGCGTCCCCGACCTGGTGCTGCAGCCGCTGGTGGAGAACGCCATCCGGCACGGGATCGCTCCACGCGCGGCGGCGGGGCGGGTGGTGGTGCACGCCCGCCGCGACGACGGCACGCTCGTGATCGAGGTGCGCGACGACGGCCCCGGGCCGGGGCGTGCACCCTCCGGCCCGGGGGGGATCGGACTCTCCACCACGCGCGAGCGGCTGCGGACGCTGTACGGCGCGTCGCACGCGCTCGAGCTGCTCGAGGCGCCCGGGGGCGGGTGCATCGCGCGGCTCGTGGTCCCCTTCCAGTCGGCGCACGATGCCGGGGATGACATCGGAGATGCGATCCATGTCCATGCCTGACGAGTCTCGCGCCCGCCCCCGCGCCGGGGCCGGCGCCAGCGCCGGCACGCTCCGCGTGCTGCTCGTGGACGACGAGCCGCTGGTGCGCCGTGGGCTGCGCGCCTTCCTCGCCGAGGAGCCGGATGTGACCGTGGTGGGGGAGGCGCGCGACGGGAACGAGGCGGTCGACCGCATCCGGTCGCTGCGCCCCGACATCGTGTTCCTGGACGTGCAGATGCCCGAGCGCGACGGCTTCGGCGTGCTCGCGGCACTCGCGCCGGAGGAGCGGCCGGCGATCGTGTTCGTGACGGCGTTCGACGCGTACGCGGTGCGCGCCTTCGACGTGCACGCGGTGGACTACCTGGTGAAGCCGTTCGACGAGGAGCGCTTCCGCACGGCGCTGGCCCGCGTGCGCGAGCGCCACGCGCGGCGGTCCGACGGTGAGAGCGGGGACGCCGCGGCCGCGCCGGCGCTGCGCGCCGCCGATCTCGACGCGCTATTGCGCGCGCTGCGCGCGGCGCCGGCCGGGGGACCGTATCTCGAGCGCCTGCTGGTGAAGGAGCGCGACCGCACGGTGGTGCTGCCGGTCGACGAGGTGGACTGGTTCGAGGCCGCGGACAACTACGTGCGGCTGCACACGCGCGCCGGCACGCCGCTGGTGCGCGAGACGATCAAGACGCTCGATGCCGCGCTCGACCCGCGCCGCTTCGCCCGCGTCCATCGCTCGGCGATCGTTCGCCTCGCCCAGGTGCGCGCCCTGGAGCCGCTCTTCCACGGCGACATGGCCGTGGTGCTGCGCGACGGGACACGTCTCACGCTCGGGCGCAGGCACCGGGAGGAGTTCGAGGCGAGGCTGCGGCGGGGGTGGGGGGTGGGACCTAGTCGCTAGACCACCATGGAACGCGTGTGGCGTGTGGGAGAATGACGGAATGAGGAGGGAGGTACGGCGCGTGTAGGTTCGTGTGTAGGTGGACTCTCTCTACAGCCGAGCCTACACGCGCTCTACCTGGCTCCTCTTTCCGTCAGTTCCCCACACGCCACACGCGTTGTTCGGTGGTCTAGCCACCAACTCCTACCATCTCCACCTCTGTCCAGCCTTCTTTCACACTCCGAAATCTCGGCGCCCAGCCCGACGCCTCACGCAGCTTCCGGTTGGAGATACGCTCCGAGCGGCTCATCAGCTCGCCGATCGAGCCCATGAGTCGCGCCGTCCACGCCGGGAGGAATCGCGGCGGCGGGGCGCCGAGCGCGGCGGCGAGCGAATCGACCCACTCGCGGCGGGGGAGCGGCTCGTCGTCGACCACGCCGTAGATCCCCGCCGGGACATCGAGCGCCGCCACCACGGCCGTGGCGGCATCGTCGTGGGAGATCGAGGAGTAGTACGCCTCCGGGCGCCCCGGGAGGGGGGACCACCCCTTCCGCACCATGTCGATCACGTCCTTCTGCACCGTGGAGTCCGGCCCGTAGAAGCCCGCGAACCGCAGCACCACGCCGGCGCGGTCGCCGCTCGTGAAGCGTGCCGCCGCGTGCTCGGCGTCGACGGTGGTGCGGTTGTAGCGCGCCGGTTTCACCGGCGTGGTCTCGTCGATCCATCGGTCGCCGCTGTCCGGGTAGATGAGCCCGAACGACTCCTGGATGAATCGCCGCACTCCCGCCGCGATCGCCGCGTCGACGAGCACGTTCGACGCCACCCGACGCACGCGGTCGTTCTCGCGCCATGCGCCGGGGAGCATCATGTGAAAGGTGGAGGGGGGCATGTGCGTGGCGAGGTTGATCACCACCTCGTGCCCCGCGAGCGCGCGCCGGGCGGCGGCGCCGTCGAAGAGATCGAGCTCCACCGCCGTCGCTCCGGCGCGCTCGAGGGCGGCTCGCTTCTCGGGGGTACGTCCCACCGCCGTGACGCGGTGGCCCGCGCCGACCAGCAGCGGGACAGCGCGCCGGCCGATGACGCCGGTTGCTCCAGTGACGAATATTCGCATCGTGGCTCTCCCTGCCCACGTCAATTGTCGGATTGCGCGACTGCCTTGTAGGTGAGAGAATACTCTCTCTTCTACTGCACCGCAACGGGGGGCTCGACGAGCTGGGCGCGCGATTCGTACTCGCGCGTGACCCGCGGACTCCGACAGGCAGGGGAGGAGCGGGGCCGCTCGCCGAGCGAGCGGCCACACGCAGGTCACCCGATCAGGCCGCCCCCTCCGGTACGCGGTCGAGAAAGCCGCGGATCTCCGCGAGCCGGCCGTCGGTCGCGACGCGCGCGAAGTCCGTCCCTTCGATGAGGGTCGGCCCCTCGCCGGGACCGAGGCTCCACGAGAATCGGACGTGGTCCTGCACCGTCTCCACCGGACGCGTGAGCGCGAACCGGAAGCCGGGAAAGCGCTGCTGCACCCCCTGGACGAGCGCATCGAGCCCCTGGTGCCCGTCGCCCCGCATCAGCGGGTCCACGTAGCTCGCCTCGGGGGTGAACGTCTCGGCGATCAGCGCGTGGCGGCGGTCGGTCTCGGTCTCGTTCCAGCAGGCGATGTAGCGGTCGATGAGGTCGGCGTGCGTGCTCATGGTGAGCTCCCGTGGTTGCTGGTTCGTCGCGTGCCAGCGTTCGCCGGCGGCACGTGCGGGAATGAGTCGCACCGTCGCGTCGTACGCTCAATTACGTCGCGAGTCGTCGCCCCCGGCCTCGCGGCGATGACCCGCGAGGTAATTGGCGACACACGCACGCAGAGCTAACGTAGCCTCGTGATGACCATGCCGATGTCCGCCGTCCCCGCCTCCGCCCCGTCGCTCGGCGCACTCCTCCGGGAGTGGCGTCGGCGCCGGCACCTGAGCCAGCTCGCGCTCGCGCTGGAGGCCGACGTCTCGCAACG
This sequence comes from Gemmatimonadaceae bacterium, assembly GCA_035760785.1. Lineage (GTDB taxonomy): Bacteria > Gemmatimonadota > Gemmatimonadetes > Gemmatimonadales > Gemmatimonadaceae > JADGGM01. The sequence goes on from DASTSH010000252.1 coordinate 21,551, forward strand.
CCACCTGAGCTTCGTCGAGTCCGGACGTGCGCAGCCCAGTCGCGAGATGGTGCTGCGCCTGGCCGAGCACCTCCAGATGCCATTGCGCGAACGGAACCGCCTGCTGCTCGCCGCGGGCTACGCGCCCATGTACGCGGAGCGCTCGCTCGACGACCCGGCGCTCGCCGCGGCGCGCGACGCGGTGCAGCGCGTTCTGGCCGGACACGAGCCGTATCCGGCGCTCGCCGTGGATCGGCACTGGAACCTGGTCGCGGCGAACGACGCGGTGGCGCCCATGCTCGCCGGCGCCGCGCCCGAGCTGCTCGCGCCACCGGTGAACGTGCTCCGCCTGAGCCTGCACCCCGATGGACTCGCGCCGCGGATCGTGAACCTGGCCCAGTGGCGCGCGCACCTGCTCGAGCGCCTGCACCAGCAGGTGCTGGCGAGCACGGATCCCGCGCTCGGCGCGCTGCACGCGGAGCTCGCCGCGCTGCCGGCACCGCGGCAGCCAGCGGGCCACCCGCCGAGCATCGCGGATGACGGCGCGGGGGTGTTCGTGCCGTTGCAGCTGGCCACCGACGCTGGAGTGCTCACCTTTCTCAGCACCACGACCGTGTTCGGCACGCCGGTGGACGTCACCCTCGCCGAGCTCGCGCTCGAGTGCTTCTTCCCGGCGGACGCGGCGACGGCGCGGGCGCTCGGCGCGACGGCGGCAGATGCCGCTCCGGAAGGTCGAATGACACCGTGTTCGCAGTGAACGCGACACGATCACGCCCGGGCGCGCGCCCGAGCCATCACAGCCACCGCGGCACCCGCGCCATGTAGTCACGGTATTCCTGCGCGAATTTCGCGCATCGGGTGGAGCGCATGCAGCGCCAGCGCGACGATCGGTGCCGCGCCGAAGAGCAGTGGCGGCGCGGCGATCACGCCGGCCGTGTCGTGGCGGCGATTTCCCGGTGGCCTCTTCGTGGCGTGTGTCACTGTGTCGGCATGGTGATGGTCGTGAACCGCGAAGAGGCGCGGTCGCGGAGGCGCGCCAGGATCCGTACACACGTACGCATAGCACCGGAGGAGACGTCCCGGTAGCCATCGAGCACGAGACCGGGTACCGTTGGACCGTCGCACCGGAATCGAATCGCGATCGCCACCGCGCGACCCGTCCGCGCTGGCGCGGACCGTGCGCACCTCCCATCGACCAGTCGGCGCGCCGCCGGGACGCGGCGCACCGCGGATGGGGAGGGCATCATGGATCACACCGAACGCGTGCACGTCGAGAACCGGGCCACGCACTGGCCCCTCGCGCTCACCGACATCGCGCTCGCGGCGCCGATCGTCTCGCGCCTCCTGCTCCGCGCCTCGCTTCCGGGGCGAATCGTGCAGGCCGCCGCGCTCGGCGCGTACGTGCAGAGCGCCGTCCGCGACTGGCGGGCGCGGCAGGGGATCCGGCGCATCGACTTCCGCCGGGAGTTCGACGCCGACCACGATCGGCTCCTGTCGATGCCGCGGGCGGCCCGCGAGCACGAGGTGCGGGTGCTCGTGGGGCGCGTGAACGATGGCCACGACGATGGCGCCAGGGCGCGCATCCCGCGCCGCGAGCTCGCGGCCGTGGTGGATCGGCACCTCACGCGGTACATCGCCACGATCACCGGACAGCACGTGGAGACGAGCGCGGAGGTGCGGAGCTTCTCCGTCGCGAAGCTGGTGTTCCCGTTCGCGCTCGGCGCGTGCGATCCGTTCTCGGGCGATGTGGCGATCTTCCGGGACACCGGCGTGTTCGAGCCGCACATCATCGCGCACGAGTTCAGCCACCGGAAGGGCTACTGGAAGGAGCTGCACGCGCAGGTGATCGCGTACCTCGCGCTCGCGGCATCGGAAGAGCCGGCGCTCGTGCAGGCGGCGTTGTGCGAGCGGCTCCACCGCGACCTGCGCGTGCTCGCCGGCGAGAGCGCCGAGGCGATGCGCGCGGCGATCACCGGCGCCGGGCTCAGACCGGAGATCGAGCGGCAGTTCCTCGCGCTCGATCCCGCGCCGACCGGTCACGCCGGGGACGCCGCCGCGCGGCGTGTCGAGGGCGCGCTCCGCTCGTTCTACGATGCGCGCATGCGGCTCACAGGGCAGCGCGGGATCAGCGACTACGATCTCGGTTTCACCGACTTCCTCTACACGTTCGAGACGAGCGATCGCGCGCGACGGACGCCGCCGCCGGCAGGCGTCGTGCACCGCCCTCCGGCCCGCAGCGCCGCGCACGCGATGTGATGCGCATCACATCGCGTGCGCGGCGATGCGAAGGATGAGTCGGGCGACGACGGACTGGGCGTGGACCTTGCAGCTCGACACGCGTTCCTCGAAAACAGTGTCGCGCATGATGGAGGTAGCAACGATGAAGAGAAAGCTCACACTCGCCATGATGGTCGCCGCGCTCCCCGCGGCAGCTCTCGCCCAGCAGAGCCAGAGCGCGCCGAGTCGCTCGTCCGCGTACGGGCAGCAGGGGCAGGCGGCGGACACCAACTACACGGACAGCTCGATGACGAAGCGCGACTCGAGCGGCGGCGCGATCGTGCAGGATTCCACGAAGCGCGACTCGAGCGGCGGCGCCGCCCAGCAGGATTCCATGAAGCGCGACACGAGCACGGGCGAGATCGCGCCGGACTCGCTGCGGGACTCGACGAGCGACTCGACGAGAAACCAGACGCAGTCCGGCGTGATCGACAGCGCCGGCGCCTCGACGCTGGGGCCACAGGTGACGAAGACGAAGCCGACGCAGGGCGCCGCGGTCACCTCGAAGGGTGACACGCTGAAGCAGGGCGGCGACAGCACCGCCCGCGCCACCGTCGCGCACCCCCGCTACGACAGCGCCAGCACCTGGCGCGATTCCTCCGGCGCCACGCGGGACAGCACTCGGCACCCCTGACCGTCGCATGGTCCCGCGGGCCCCGACCGGGCTCGCCTGACGAGAGGGCGGAGCGCGCACGGCGCGCTCCGCCCTCTCGCATCACGCACCGGCATCGCGCCCGGCGCGCCGGATTTCAGCGCAACAATCGCGTATCTCCACGCGACCCGGGGCGGCCATGATGCTCGCGTGCGGGCCGTCGCCGCGTCCAGAGCCCGCGCGGGTTCCCCCCATTCATCGGAGGAGACGTTGGTGGTCCGGCCGCCGGCGCGTCCATGCGCAACGCTGCTGCTCATCGCTCTGTTCGCGAGCGCCTCCCTTCGTGCGCAGGGCCCCGGGGCGGCCGAGGCGCCCGCCCACACGGTGCGGGATTCCACCGCCGACCTCCGCGCCGCTCCCGAATGGCGGTGGGCCGGTGTCGAATCCCGGGGGAAGATGTTGGCGTTCGACCTCGTTCGCGGCAGCATCCGCATCGAGCGCTCGCGCACGCCCGAGGTGGAGGTGATCGCCCGCCGCCACGCCGTCAGGAGCGATCCCATGTCCGTCACGATGCGCGTGGACACCACCGCGGAGGGACTCTCGTTCATCGCCAGCCATCCGCCCATGCCGCCGCTCTCCGCCGGGAGCAGGCACGACTGCCTCCCCCCCGAGGATGATCGCGGCGACTTCTGGCACAGTGACGTACGCGTGGAGCTGCTGGTCCGAGTTCCCGATGGTGTCCGGGTGCTGGCGCGCGTGATGTCCGGCGACATCGACGTCGCGCCGGTCGCGGCGGAGTTGGATCTCACCACCAACACCGGCGCCGTGCGCATCGCCGATCCGGAAGGGGGCGTCCGGGCATCCACGGGGAGCGGCGATGTCGAGCTTCGCCTCGCGAGCCCCGCCACCCGCCTGGCACGGGGAGCGATCCGGCTGGAGGCGTACTACGGCTCCGTGCGCCTCGTCGCGGCCGGGGACGCACCGCGCTCGCTGCGCTGGACGGGAGCGCGCGGCGGCGGGGTGAGCGGCCGCCTCGCGCCGGGCGGGCGCGCGCTGAGCGCGGAGGCGGTGCACGGCACGGTGTCGTGGGACATCGCGCGCGACTGAGCGACGGAGGGAGGCGGCCCGGCGGCCGGCACGGTAGATTGCCATACGGTCGGATACAGTTCGAGCGCAAGATCCGAATCGTATGGCACGCCTCGCCGGAGCATGTTTCGTCCGTACTCGACGATCATCACCGGAGAGGTCCCATGTCCACCAGCGTTTTGCGTTCCGTGTCTCCCGCTCCCCCGACGTCTTCCGAATCCATGCCCGCGCCGTCGAGCGCGTGGGCCGCGGTGATGGAGCGCGACCGCCGCTTCGACGGCGTCTTCGTGTACGCGGTGCGCACCACCGGCGTGTACTGCCGCCCGTCCTGTCCATCCCGGCGCCCGCTCCGCGAGAACGTGCGCTTCTTTCCCTCGCCGGAAGACGCCGAGCGCGGCGGCTTCCGCGAGTGCAAGCGCTGCCGCCCGCGCGCGGCGATGGCCACCACCGGCGCCGCGCGCGCGGTCCGCGCGAAGGAATACATCGACGCGCACCTCGACGAACCGCTGACGCTGGACGCGCTCGCGCGCGCGGTGAAGCTGAGCCCGTACCACCTGCAGCGCGTGTTCAAGGCGTACGTGGGGCTCTCGCCCAAGAAGTACCGCGACGCCAAGCGGCTGGAGCGGTTCAAGGCCCGCGTGAAGGAGGGGGACACGGTGAGCCGTGCCACGTACGAGGCGGGGTTCGGGTCGAGCCGCACGCTGTACGCGGCCGCCGAGGCGGGGCTCGGAATGTCGCCGGCGTCGTACCGGCGCGGCGGCCTCGGGGTCCACATCCGCTACGCCATCACGCGCACCGCGTTCGGCCGGCTGCTCGTGGCGGCCACGGAGCGCGGCGTGTGCGCGGTGAGCCTCGGCGAGTCCGTGGAGGAGCTGGAGGGCGGGCTGCGGCGCGAGTTCCCGCGCGCCGACATCACGCGCGCCGACGATGCGCTCAGCGAGTGGGTGCGGGCGATCGTCGCGCACCTGGAGGGGGAGAGCACCGCGCTCGCCGTGCCGACGGATCTGCACGGCACCGAGTTCCAGATGCGCGTGTGGCGCGCGCTGCGGGAGATCCCCTACGGCGACACGCGCTCCTACGGCGAGATCGCCAGGAGCATCGGCCAGCCCGCCGCCGTGCGCGCCGTGGCGCGTGCCTGCGCCGGCAACCGCGTCGCGCTGGTGGTGCCCTGCCATCGCGTGGTCCGCGAAGGCGGGGCGCTCGGCGGCTACCGCTGGGGCGTGGAGCGCAAGCGGCGCCTGCTGGAGCAGGAGCGCGCGCGCTCCGCTCGCGCGCCACGGCCGGGTGCCGATGGAGCGGAGTAGCACGGTGCGCGCGCCGGCGCGCTTCGACTTCGGGTGGACGGTGAAGTTCCTCACGGCGCGCGTGGTCCCGGCGATGGAGCGGGTGTCGCGCGATGAATACCGGCGGAGCGCGCGCGTGAACGGCGCGCTCCTCACCCTCGCCGTCCGGGTGGATGCCGCGCCGGACGGCGCGCCGCTGCTCGGCGTGCGCACCGCGCCGGCGCTCCCGCGCCGGGAGGCGGTGGCGCTGGTGACGCGCATGTTCGACCTGGATGCGGACGTGGACGCGTTCGCCGCGCTCGCCGCGGGGGACGCGCTGCTCGCGCCGCTCGTCAGGCGCAACCCGCACCTCCGGCTGCCACAGCTCATCGATCCGTTCGAGGGGGCGGTGCGCGCCGTGCTCGGGCAGCAGGTGAGCGTGCAGGCGGCGAGCACGATGACCGACCGGCTCGTGCGCCTGATCGGGGAGGAAGCGCCGCCGCTCGACGGGGAGCGGTTGTACGGCTTCCCCGCGCCGGAGCAGGTGGCGCGCGCCGGCGAGGCGGCGCTCGGCGGGATCGGGCTCACGCGGGCGAAGGCGGCATCGGTGATCGCCATCGCGCGCGCGGTGCTGGACGGCACGATCGACTGGGACGCGCTCCGCGCCGCGCCGTGGGAGGAGGCGGCGGCCGCGCTCACGGCGGTGCGCGGCATCGGCCCGTGGACGGCGTCGTACCTCCGCATGCGCGTGCTCGGCGATCGCGATGCGTTCCCCGCCTCCGACCTGGGGGTGGTGAAGGCGCTGCGCGCGCTCGCGGGGATCGAGCGGCCGGCCGAGTGTGCCGCGCTCGCCGAGCGGTGGCGGCCGTGGCGCGGCTACGCCACGCTGCACCTGTGGGAATCGCTGTCGGCCGATGGCGCGCCGCGCCCGGTCGCCGCGGGGAGCGCGGAATGAGCGGCGCGCGCGGTGCCGCCCGTTCTGCCGCCACTCCCTCCATCGAGGCACGCCTGGCGGCGCTCGACTGGGAGGCGATCGAGCGCGACCTCTGGGAGCGCGGCTACGCGGAGACCGCGCCGGTGCTCACCCCCGAGGAATGCGACGCCATGGTGGCGCTGTTCGACGACGAGCAGCGGTTCCGCAGCACCGTGAACATGGCGCGTCACCGCTTCGGCATGGGAGAGTACAGGTATCTCGCGTACCCGCTCCCCGACGTCGTGGCCGCACTGCGCGAGCACGCGTATCCGCGGCTCGCCGCCGTGGCGAATCGTTGGGCGGACGCGCTCGGATCGCCGGAGCGCTTTCCGCCGACGCTGGAGGCGTTCCTGGCGCGCTGCGCCGAGCACGGGCAGACCCGCCCCACCCCGCTCGTGCTGCGCTACGAGGAAGGGGGGTACAACTGCCTGCACCAGGACCTCTACGGCGACGTCGCGTTCCCCTTCCAGCTGCTCACCTTCCTGCGCCGCCCGGGGGTGGACTACGATGGCGGCGAGTTCGTGCTCGTGGAGCAGCGCCCGCGCGCACAGTCGGCGGTGGACGTGGTGCCGGGGGCGCAGGGGGCGCTCGTGTTCTTCTCCACGCGCGTGCGTCCGGCCAGGGGCGCCCGCGGCTTCTACCGGGTGAACGTGCGGCACGGCGTGAGCCGGGTCCGCCGCGGGCTGCGCTACACGATGGGGGTGATCTTTCACGACGCGCGCTGACGCGGCAAGTTTGGGGCATGGCCCACGTCACCAGCGCGCCGTCGCGATGAGCCCGCGACGTTCGGACGCCCGCGAACGAATTCTCAGGGAAGCGATGCGGCTCTTCGCCGAGAAGGGGTACGAGCGCACCAGCATCGCCGACATCCAGGCCGCCGCCGGATTGACGCCGGGCTCCGGCGCGCTGTACAAGCATTTCCCATCCAAGGAAGCCGTGCTCCAGGCCGGGATGTCGCGGTTCATGGCCGAGGCCGCGCGCGCGCGGGAGGTGCTGAGCGAGCTCCCGCCGCGCACCGAGGAGGCGCTCGAGCGGCTCGCGCGCGAGGCGATGACGACCATCGGCGGAGAGCGCGACGAGCACCGGATCGCGTGGCGCGAGCTCGAGCAGTTCCCCGACCTCCAGACGCGGGTGCGCGACGAGGTGATGCAGGCGACCTACCGCGCGTTCGCCGGCTGGCTCGCCCAGCGCGTGGCCGCTGGGGAGATGCGCGAGCACGACACCGAAGCGATGGCCGCCGTCCTCGTCGGCAGCCTGGCCATGTTCCGCGTGTTCGAGGCGTTGTGGGGAGTGCGGACGCTCCCGGTGAGCGATGACCGGTTCATCCAGGCGTGGGTGGAGCTGACGAGCCGTGGGCTGAAGCGGGAGGAGGAGTGATCGGGTCGCCGGTCACTGACGTCGGCGCGCCTGG
>DASTSH010000253.1:0-14157 GCA_035760785.1 Gemmatimonadaceae bacterium
CGCGCCGCGCCTCACGTACCGCGTGCGGCGCGACCGGAACACCGACACCCCGCTCCCCCCCGACGAACCGGCGGGGGAGAACCCGCCGGACGGCGCGATCATCGACTACTGGCTCGGGCGCGCGCCGACCGGCCCCGTGACGCTCGAGATCCTCGACGCCACAGGGAAGCTCGTGCGGCGCTTCTCCAGCGCCGACAGCGCGCCGCCGGTGGACACGACGGCGATCCCGATCCCCACCTACTGGTTGCGCCCGCCGCGGATCCCGTCGGCGGAGCAGGGGATGCACCGCTTCGTGTGGGACCTCACGTATCCGGCCCCGGAGGCGTTCTCGTACGGCTACCCGATCTCGGCGATCGCGCACGACACGCCGCGCGTGCCGCAGGGGGCGCTCGTGCTCCCCGGCCGGTACACGGTGCGCCTCACCGTGGCGGGACAGTCGTACGAGCGGCCGCTCGTGATCCGGATGGATCCGCGCATCCGGACGCCGCTCGCCGGGCTGCGCGAGCAGTTCGCGCTGGCGACACGCATCACCGATGCCATGCACCGCTCCTTCCAGGGGGCGATGGAAGTGCGCGCGCTTCGCGCGAAGCTCGACACGGCGCGAGGCGGTGCGGGCGACGAGCTGGCGAAGGAGATCGAGCGCGTGTCGGCGCAGGCCGCGGCGATCGAGCGCGGGAGGGGGGAAGGGGACGGAGCGGCATCGTCCTCGCCGGGGCTGGTGCGCCTCAACGGGCAGCTCGCGTCGCTGCTCGAGAGCGTGGAGGAGAGCGATGCGGCGCCCACTCCCGCCATGGCGGCCGCGGTCGCCGATCTGGAGCGCGCGCTCGGTGAGCAGCTCGCCCGGTGGACGGCGCTGCGCTCCGGCGGGGTGCGCGCGCTCGACGCCAGGTTGCGCGCGGAGGGGAAGGCGGGACTCGGGAACTGAGCCGTCACCCGCCGGCGCTCGTGTATCTGCGGAGCGCCGCGCGCCAGAGCAGCCGGGAGATCGCGATCGCCGCCGCGCCCACCAGCGCGGCGGCGATCGCCGCTTCCGGGCGCAGCCGCCCCACGAGCGCGCTCGCCGGAATCGTGGTGGTCCACGCGATCGGGATGAGGTACACGAACAGGAAGCGCAGCGCGCCCGGGTACGCGGACACCGGATAGCGCGCCCCCTCGAACAGGGCGTCGAACAGCACGGAGATGTTCTCCACCGCCACGAACCAGAATGCGAGGCTCATGAGCGCCACCCAGATGGCGTAGACCACCGCCACCGCCGCCGCGAACGTCACCAGGAACGCCAGGAGCCGCGGCGCCGCCGGCACTCGGCCCATCCGCACCAGAGCCAACCCGGAGAGCGCGAGCCCGAGCACCACGTCGGCGAAGCGCCACAGGTCGAGGCGGCGGAAGGAGACGAACAGCTGCGCGTCCACGGGGCGCGCGAGCACGAGGTCGAGCGTCCCGTTGCGCACCTCCTCCGCGAGCCGCCCCACGCCGGGGCGGAGCACGGCCTCGATCACGCCGGTGAGGGCGTTGAAGATGCCGAGCAGCACCACCACCTCCCAGTAGTCCCACCCGCCGAGCCGGCTCGTGTGGCGGAAGAAGATCTCGATCGTGAGGAGCGCCATCGCCATCCAGAAGATCGTGCCGAGGAGGCTGGCCACGAAGTTCGCGCGGTACTGCATCTCCTCCGCCGCGTTCACGCGCCAGAGGGCGCGGAGCACGGCGAGGGGGCTGCCGACGCGGGGCGCGGGGCGCGGGGCGCCCGGTGCGGTGGTCGCCATCAGCCGCCCACCGCGCCGTAGCGCGCGATGCCGCGCCGCCACACCACGCGGTACGCGAGCCACCAGAGCGCCAGCCACACCACCTGCCCCGCGAAGCCGCGCACGATGGCGCCTGTCGTCATCGCCTCGCCCGTGAGCACCGCGACGGGGAAGGCGAGCATGTACGGGAACCAGAGCCACGCCGCCATCGCGCCCACCACGGGAGGGAGGAGCGAGAGCGGCGCGATGCGCCCGGAGAGGAAGAGGGAGAGCCCGAACTGCAGCTCCATGAGCGCGCTCACGCGCGTGGTCCAGAACGCGAGGAGCCCGGTGGCGAAGCCGCTGAAGAAGCGGATCCCCGCCGCGAGCGCGATGGCCACCGCGGCGAGCGCCCAGCGCCCGGGCGCGAACGGGATGCGCACGGCCGGCCACGCCGCCGCCACGAGCAGCCACGCGGCGAGGATGATGATCCCCGTGCGCGCCTTGTACGCGAGATTGTCCGCGATCGCCTCGTGGACGGGCGCCAGCGGGCGCGCGAGCCGGAAGTTCATCTCCCCCTCGCGGATCCACCGGTCGATGTACCACGCGTCCCACGCCAGCGTGAGCTGGTTCACGAGCGTGACCCCGAAGAAGTAGCGCGCGAAGTCGTCGCGCGCCCACCCCTGCACGCTCCCGTGCCCGGCGATCGACCACCAGATGCCGAGGGAGATGAGCGGCTCCATGATCCCCCACACGAGCCAGATGCCGATCGCCACGCGGTACTGGAGATCCACGAGCCACGCCGCGCGGATGAGCGCCGCGTAGCGATGGAGCCAGATGCGGAGCGGCGTGCGCTCCTCCCCCGCGACCGCCGTCATCGCGGCGTGCCTCCCCCGGCGAGCGATGGCGCCGCGGGCGTCTCCTCCTCGAACGCGCGCCGGATCACTTCCTCGAGCGGCGGATCCTCGATCGAGAGGTCGATGATCGGCACCGCGGCGAGCAGGCGCGCGCTCGCGGCGGGCACCTCCTCGCGCGGGATCTCGAGCGTGGCGTTGGGGAAGGAGAAGGTGCGCACCTCGCCGAACGGCGCGAGATCCTCGCGCCGCACGCCGTCGCCCACGATCAGCTCGAGCCGCTTCGTGCGCGCGATGCGCGCCACCAGCAGCTCCAGCGCGCCGTCGTAGAGCAGGCGTCCGTGGTTGATGATGAGCACGCGCGATGCGAGCGCGGCCACGTCCGCCATGTAGTGCGACGTGAGCAGGACGGTGGCGCCGTGGCGGTCGCGGTACGAGCGCAGGAACGCGCGGATCGCCTCCTGTGCCGTGACGTCGAGCCCCAGCGTCGGCTCGTCGAGAAAGAGGATCTCCGGGCGGTGCAGGAGCGACGCGGCGAGCTCGCACTTCATCCGCTCGCCGAGGGAGAGCTGGCGCACCGGTTTGTCGAGGAGCTCCTCGAGGGCGAGCAGCGACACGAGCTCCTCCAGGCGCGCGCGGTAGTCGGCGTCGGGGATCGCATAGATCGCCTGGTTGAGCTGGAAGGTCTCCACCGGGGGAAGATCCCAGAGCAGCTGCTGCTTGTTCCCGAGCACGAGCGCGATGCGTCGCTTGAACGCCGCGCCCCCCACCCACGGATCGTACCCCGCCACCGCTGCGCGCCCGCTGGTGGGGTGCAGCAAGCCCGCGAGCATCTTGAGCGTGGTCGTCTTTCCCGCGCCGTTGGGCCCGAGGAACGCCACGATCTCACCGGGGGCGATGCGGAAGGTGACGTCGTCCACCGCGCGCACGTCGCGGTAGCGCGGGTGCACGAGCGCGCGCATCGCGCCGCCGAGTCCCGGATCGCGCACCTTCACCCGATACGTCTTGCCCAGCCCCTCGGCGAGAATCGCAGCGTCCATCCACCCCTCCGCGTTCCGCGTCTCCAACCGCTGACCCTCGCGCGCCGTTCCCGGTGGCGAACCCGGCCGCGACGCTCTAGTATGCGAATACGTCCGACGGATCGGCCCGCCGCCCGTGGCTCCCACCAGGCGGTGCCGACTCCCACCCCGCCGCGTTCGCCGCTCGACTCGCCACCGTGCTCACTCTGCTCATCCTGATCGGGGGCGCGCTCCTGCTCGCGTGCCCGCCGATCGCCCGCGCCGCCACCGCTCGCTCCAGCGTTCGCCCCGATACGATAGTCACCGCCGACAGCATCGTGGTCGAGAAGGGGGCGCATCGCCTCCTGCTCTTCCACGACGGACGCATGGTGCGCAGCTACCGCGTCTCGCTCGGCCCGCACCCGAGCGGGGACAAGGTGCGTGCCGGCGACGGTCGCACGCCGGAGGGAGTGTACACCATCGACTGGCGCAACCCCGACAGCGCGTACCACCTCTCGCTCCACATCTCCTATCCCGATGCCCGCGACCGCGCGCAGTCCCGCGCACTGGGCGTGTCACCCGGCGGTGACATCATGATCCACGGCCTCCCGAACGGCGCGGCCGCCCTGGGCACGGCGTACCGCGACGCGTACCGCGAGGAGGACTGGACGGAGGGGTGCATCGCCGTCGGCGACTCGGCGATCGAGGAGCTCTGGCGGATGGTGCCGGTGGGGACGGTGATCGACATCCGGCCGTGAGCCCTGGGCCAGGGCTCGGGGCTGGGGGTCGGGGGCCAGGGGCCGGGGGGATCTCGGGAACGGCGGGGTGAGGGGTCGGAAACTGCAAGAGCACCGATGTGGAAGTGCGACGGGGCGCCGGCATTCGCCGGCGCCCCGTCGCGTTCCTTGCTACCCGCGCCCCGCGCCCCGCATCCCCCCCGGGGCCCCTAGCGCAACGACACCGTCTCCGTCGACTGGATCGTCATCGCCGTCCCCGCGGGCAGCACCGCCTGCACGTCACCGGCGCCGAGAGAGATCGCCGTACCGGCCGCCGCGCCGAGCACGCCGCCGAGCGCGATCTTGCCGAGGTCGCCCGAGCCGAGCACGGCGCCCAGCACCGCGCCCGCCGCCGCGCCCACACCGGCCTTCTTCAGCGTCTCGTTCTTCGTGTCGCCCTTCGTCTGCAGGTTCGTGGCGGTGACGTTCGCGTCGAACGGATAGCTGCGGCCGTTCACGCTCAGGCTGTCGAAGTCGAGGCGGATCGCCGCCTGGTCACCGGCGTGGCTCGACGCATGGAGCCCCGTCACGTGCCCGTGCACCACCGCGCCCTCGGGCACCACCACCTGGCCGCTCGACGTGCTGAGCGGGGTGCTCACCGTGGCGGTGAACGGATCACCTACCTTGTTCTGCGAGGTGCCGAGCGTCTCGTTGAGCTTCACCTGGAGCGTGCTCCCGGTGGGCACCTCGCCCGTGTTCGTCGGAAGCGTGGTCGTCGGCTGCGGAGCCGGCGCCACTTCGCCACCGGACTGGACGGTGGCCGTACGCGCGCATGCGCCTGCCGCGAACGCCGCGGCGATGATCGCAGTCATGGTCTTGTACATTGCTGTCCTCGCTCGTCATGGAGTCGACGCGACCTCGAAAGGGCAAGTCGTGGACCATGACGAGCGACCGATGTACGGCGGCGCTCGCCGCGCCGCCGCACTCGTCCGGCGTAGCGCCCTCGTTCGGCGCCCCCGCTCGCTCAGCGCCGCGCCCCCGGACCCAGCAGCGCCCTGCCAGGGAGCGCGCCGGTGGGGCGACCCTCGTCGAGCACGAGCACGCCGTTCACCGCCACCCAGCGCACGCCGGTGGAGAACAGTTCCGGCTCCTGGTACGTGGCGCGATCGATCACCGTCGCGGGATCGAACACCACCACGTCGGCGTACATCCCGCGCTTCAGCACGCCGCGCTCATCGAGTCCCACGCGCTGCGCGGCGAGCGAGGTCATCTTGCGCACCGCCTGCTCCAGCCGGAGCACGGAATCCTGGCGCACGTAGCGGCCGAGGATGCGCGGGAAGGTGCCGAAGCCGCGCGGGTGTCCGCGGCCGTGCCCCGAGGAATCGGGCGTCACCGCTCCGGCATCCTGCCCCACCGCCACCCACGGCTGCCGCATCGCCATGCGCACGTCGTCCTCGGACATCGTGAAGTAGATCGCGCTCGTCTCCCCATGGTCGGCGATCAGGATGTCGTACGCGGCATCGTACGGATCCTCGTGCCGCATGCGCCCGACCTCGTCCAGCATCTTCCCCTCGTAGATGCGCAGCGAGTCGGTCGTCACCTCGTTGATGAGCACCTGGTCGGGGGCGCGCGCATCCACCGGCGAGCGCAGCCGGTCCGCGCGCAACCGCGCGCGCACCGTGGAGTCCTGGAGCCGCGCGATCATCGAGTCGGTGCCGCCGGCCTGGACCCACGTCGGCAGGATCGCCGAGAGGCCGGTGCCGCTGGCCGTGTACGGGTACTGGTCGGCGGTGACGTCCACGCCCGCGCGCCGCGCCGAGTCGATGAGGGCGATGGCGTCGCGCATCTTGTCCCAGTTCGGCTGCCCGCTCGCCTTGAGGTGGCGGATCTCGATCCACGTCCCGGCGCCGGTACCGATGGCGATCGCCTCGCGAATCGCCTCGAGCAGTTGTGGGCCCTCGCTGCGGATGTGCGACGCGTAGCCGCCGCCGTACGGCGCGGCGCGCTTCGCCAGCGCGGTGAGCTCCTCCGTGGTGAACCAGGTGCTCGGCGGGTAGATGAGTCCCGTGCTGAAGCCCATCGCGCCGCCGCGCATCCCTTCCTCCACGAGGTCGCCCATCTTCGCGAGCTCCTCCGGCGTGGGGCGGCGCGACGCGTCGCCCATCACCGCGCGCCGCACCGAGCCCGCGGCGATGAACGTGCCCAGGTTGATCGCCGTGCCGTGGCGCTGGAGCTGATCGAAGTAGCCGGGGAGCGACGTCCACCGGGGCGCTCGCGGCGCGCTCGCCCCGGTGGTCGGGGTGGTGTTCGGCCACACCGAGTACACCTCGCCGGTGATCTCGCTCGTGATCCCCTGCGTGATCTTCGATAGCGCCTGCGGCTGGGAGAGCAGGGTGTACTCGGAGTGGCCGAGCATGTCGATGAAGCCGGGGGCCACGACCATCCCGCGCGCGTCGATGACGCGTTTCGCGGAGAGGTGCTCGAGCCCTGGACCCACGCGCGCGATCCGGTCGCCGCGGATGGCGAGATCGCCGTAGTACCAGGGGTTGCCGGTGCCATCCACGATGCGGCCGTGGACGATGAGCAGGTCGTACGGGGGCTCGAGCGCGGGGCGTCCGGCGGTGGCGCACGCCGCGAGGAGCAGGGAGGCGAGGATGGTTGCGCGTCTCATGGCGCCAATGATGCGCGCGCGTAGCGGACTCCACCAGAAGCGGCGCGCGCTGGACGCTCGGCGCATGGCACGCCATTTTCATCCATCGACCTCCCGACCGCAGGAGTCCGCACCAATGGCAGCGACCACCATGGAGCCGCCCGCCGGCGAGGCAGAGCCGGTGCGCAGCCGTCCGTTCACGTCCGATGACGTGGCGGCGCTGCGGCGCGCGGCGGACGCGATCGTGGCCAGCGACCAGCGCGGCGACCGTGTCGCCGCCGTCCGCTCCGCGGCCGCGCTGCGCGACATCGCGGCCCGCATCGAGCGCGCGATCCAGGAGCCCCGCGCGGACTGACGCGCCGGCATTCGCGCTCCTCCGCTCTCGCCGGTCCGGGGCTTGAACGCCCCCTCTCTTCATTCAGGACCGCAACGGGAGCAGAGGAGATGGCGAATTCCGGTTGGCGCCGCGCCGAGCGCGCGTGGGATCTCGATGACCTCGTGCCTCGACGGTGGGATCCGCGAGGCTCCACCCCCGATGTGCGCCCACCCTACCGCGCCAGCAATGGCCCGGACGGCTACGATCCGAGCGGGAACTGGGCCGCGGAGCGCCGCCCCGTGTGGGGAGTGGGAGCCGCTCGCGGCCTGATCGGCCACGGGATGGAAGGGGCGCCGAGCATCAATCGCGTGGGCGGGTTCGGCCCGGAGGGTGATTACGGCGCGCCCGCCGCGGGCTCGTCGTCGTCGCCGCAGCGGAGCCACGCCGGACGCGGTCCGCGCAACTGGCGACGCCCAGACGCGCGCATCGAGGAGGACGTCAACGAGGCGCTCACGCGCGATCCGGAGGTGGATGCGAGCGACGTCGAGGTGCGCGTGGTCGATGGCGAGGTCACGCTCACCGGCAGCGTCGCCGACCGCCGCGCGAAGCGCCGCGCGGAAGACGTGGCCGAGCGGGTGAACGGCGTCCACGACGTACACAACCGGCTCACGATCGGGCACTGAGCCCCGCTGGCGAGCGCGACGCGCGTCGCGCATCCTTCAGCCGACGCGGACGCCGCCGCCGGCACCGCGCGCCTCACCCGCTCACCCGACCACCCTCTCCCACACCGCTCGCGCATGGACAGGACGGAGGCCGAATCGCTCCTGCACGCCTGCCTCGAGGCGTACCGCGTACGATCTCACGATGAGCTCCAGGACCTCCTCATGGCGCCGGTGGCCGAAGAGGTGGTCGCCCCTTCCGGGAAGCGCTATCAGCTCCTCGTGCAGGCCGGCTGGACCGGCGAGCCCGGTGGGGCACTCCGCGTGGTGGGGGGGATCGACGACCGCGGCTGGGGCGAGTTCACGCCCATCGTGCAGGCGTTCGAGGTGGCGCCGAACGGCCCCTCCCCGTACGCCGACGAGCGCTGACCGCGGGCGCGCCGCGCCTCCGGCGCGCGGCGCCTCGATGCGTCAGTAGCGCGGCGCCTCCGCGCGGATGGTGTAGGCGCGCGGGATCGAGTCGAACACGGTCTGTCCCACCAGCACGGTGTAGTTCCCACCCTGGCGCGCGGTGAAGGTGAGCCGCCCCACGTCGCCGTCCGCTTCGTCCCCGTGCAGCCCGGGGCCGTGGATGCGCACGTACGGTGGCACGCGCGCCGCGGAGCGGACGCGCACGCGCACCTTCTGCCGCGGCGCGAGATGGATGCGCCAGAGGTCGGCGAAGCCGCTGTCCGCGCCGAAGCGCATCTGCTCCAGGCAGCTCCCCTTGCCGAGCGTGCCGGTGCGCGCCGCGCGGAAGGCGAGCGTCCCGCCGCCGCACGCGCGCACGGAGAGGGCGAACGGCCCACCGTCCTCCTGCTTCCGCCCGCTCACCCGCACGATGTACACACCGTCGGCCGGCGCCACGAAGAAGAGCTGCGACTGCGATCGCTCCGGCGCGCGCCCATCGAACGCCGAGCCCGCGAGCAGCTCCCTCGGATGCGCATCGCTCGTGAGGAGCGCGACGTCGTAGCGGCGCGTCCGCTTCGAGGCGCTGTCGGGGCGGCCCGTGGCGGTGATCAGGTAGGGGCGTCCGCCGTCGAGGTGAAGCGAATAGTCGGCGTAGCGTCCGCCGTCGCGCACGGCGCACGCGCCCGCGTCGAGCGAGCCCGTGCGCGCGACGTCCGGCGCGAGCGCTCCCACCACGCACCCCGGAGGACGGTCGCTCCCTTCGCTCGCCGCGGAATCGCGCCCGCACGCCCACATCACGACCAGGACAACGGCGAGCGCTGCGGGCGTGGCGGCGCGCCATAGGAAACCTCTGAGGGAGCCCATATATTGTGCAACGTTAACGCGCACCGACGCGAGCACAAGCATGCCGTTGGAATCGGCGTGCGCGGCCATGGGAGGTACCGATGACGCTCTGGCGACCGGACCCGTCCTTCTACCCCTCCGCCCGCATGGCCATGGAGGCGCCTCCCGAGCGCTACGGCTATGTGGCCGCCCTCAACTACGGCCGGAACGAGCGTCCCGACGAGCTCTGGGTCGTGGACCTCGATCCCTCCTCGCCCACCTACTCGCAGCGCGTCAGCTCCCTCTCGCTGCCGTACGCGGGAGACGAGCTGCACCACTTCGGGTGGAGCGCGTGCAGCTCCGCACTCTGCCCGAACGCGCCGCATCCGCACCTCGAGCGGCGCTACCTCGTGGTGCCGGGGATCCGAAGCTCGCGCATCTACGTCGTGGACACGAAGCCCGATCCCACGCACCCGACGATCGCGAAGGTGGTCGAGCCGGAGGAGGTGTTCGAGCGCGCCGGGTACAGCCGCCCGCACACGATCCACTGCGGTCCCGATGCGATCTACGTCTCCGCGCTCGGCGCGGCGCCGGGGCGCGGTCAGGGCAATGGCGACGGCGGTCCCGGCGGCGTCTTCCTGATGGACCACTACAGCTTCGACGTGCTCGGCCCGTGGGAGATCGACCGCGGCGACCAGCGCCTGATGTACGATTTCTGGTGGCACTACGCGCAGGACGTGATGGTGACGAGCGAGTGGGGGCTGCCGCGGCAGTTCGAGAATGGAGCGGTGCCGGAAGAGCTGCTCGGGAAGCGCTACGGACACCGGCTGCACTTCTGGGATCTTCGCCGGCGCACGCTGGAGCAGACGGTGGATCTGGGCGACGAGCACCAGATGGTGCTCGAGCTGCGCCCCGCGCACGATCCCGCGAAGACGTACGGCTTCGCCGGCGTGGTGATGAGCGTGAAGGACCTGTCGGGGTCGATCTGGACCTGGTACCGCGAAGGGCGGGAGTGGAAGGCGGTGAAGGTCGCCGAGATCCCCGCCGAGCCCGCGGCGGAGGACGATCTGCCCCCCGCGCTCAAGCCGTTCAAGGCGGTGCCCCCGCTCATCAGCGACATCGACCTCTCCCTCGACGACCGCTTCCTGTACGTGTCGTGCTGGGGGACGGGCGAGTTGCGGCAGTACGACGTGCGCGACCCGTTCCACCCGAAGATGTGCGGCTCGGTACGGATCGGCGGCATCGTGCGGCGTCAGGCGCACCCCGCATCCGGGCCGCTGCTCGGTGGGCCGCAAATGGTGGAGATCAGCCGCGATGGACGCCGCGTCTACTTCACGAACTCGCTCTACAGCACCTGGGACGACCAATTCTATCCCGACGGCCTCACCGGGTGGATGGTGAAGATGGACGTCGATCCGGAGGGCGGGATCGCGCTGGACGATCGCTTCTTCCTCGACTGCGGCGAGACGCGCCCGCACCAGATCCGGCTCGAGGGCGGGGATTCGTCCACTGACACCTTCTGCTATCCCTCATGAGCACGCGGGCGCCTGGCTCGCGATGGCGGGGTTCGGCGCGTACCACGGGCTGAACCCCGCCATGGGGTGGCTGTTCGCGCTCGCGCTGGGGCTGCAGCAGCGCAGCACGCGCGCGATCTGGCTCGCGCTGCCGTTCATCGCGCTGGGACACGCCGTGGCGCTGGTGCTCGTGGCCTCAGCGGTGCTCGCGCTCGGCGCCGTGTTGCCGTTCGCGGTGGTGGACGTCATTGCCGCGCTCGCCCTCCTCGGCTTCGGCGCGTGGAAGCTGCGCCGCTACTACCGCCATCCGCGGTGGGTGGGGATGCGCGTCGGCGCGCGCGATCTGGTGGCGTGGTCGTTCCTCATGGCGGTGGGGCATGGCGCGGGGCTCATGGTGGCGCCCGTGCTGGTGGTGATCGCCGGGCCCGCGCCCGGAGTGCCGGTGGGCGCCACCGCGCGCGCGCTCGGGCTCGCGGTGGCGGTGCACACGGCGGCGATGCTCGTGGTGATGGCGCTCGTGGCGTGGGTCGTGTACCGGAAGGTCGGCCTCGCGGTGCTGCGGCGCGGGTGGGTGAACTTCGACCTGATCTGGGCGGCGGCGCTCCTCGTGGTGGGGGTGCTGGCGCTCGGGCGCGGCATCTGGGAGATTCACCAGGGCGCCTGAGCCGGGGAGGATGCGCCATGCCGCAGCCGCACGCCGATGGCCGCACGCCGGACGAGTTCTTCCAGGAGCCGCCTCGGCTGGGGAACCAGTACACCGAAGACCGCGTGCTGCGGTCGTACCTGTGCCGCGCGCTCCCTCCCGCCATGCTGGAGGCGATCGAGCCATCGCTCGTGCGGCTCGGCGCGCGCGCCGCCGGCGACATCCTCGCGCTCGGCGAGGCGGCGGAGGCGTCCCCTCCACGTCACGTGCCCTTCGATGCGTGGGGGCGGCGAGTGGACGTCATCGAGACGTCGGATGCGTGGCGCGCGCTCGATCGCATCTCCGCCGAGGAGGGGCTCGTCGCGATCGCCTTCGAGCGCGCGCACGGCCCACTGTCGCGCGTGCACCAGATGGCGATGTGTCATCTCTTCTCCCCCTCGTCGGCCACGTACAGTTGTCCGCTGGCGATGACCGACGGCGCCGCGCGCTGCCTGGAGCTGTACGCCGGCGAGGACGCGCGGCTGCGCGGGGCGCTCGCGCATCTGGTGTCCCGCGATCCACGCGAGTTCTGGACATCGGGGCAGTGGATGACCGAGCGCACCGGCGGCAGCGATGTGTCGGGGACGTCCACCGTCGCGCGGCGCGACGGGGAGCTGTTCCGGCTCTACGGGGCGAAGTGGTTCACGTCGGCCACCACCTCGCAGATGGCGATGACGCTCGCGCGCATCGAGGGGGCGCCACCCGGGAGCCGCGGCCTGAGTCTCTTCCAGCTCGAGCTGCGCGACGCCACCGGGGCGCTGAACGGGATCCGGGTGGACCGGCTGAAGGAGAAGCTCGGCACGCGCGCGCTTCCCACGGCGGAGCTCGTGCTCGACGGCGCGCGCGCCGTGCTCGTGGGCGGAGAGGGGCACGGCGTGCGGAAGATCGCGTCGCTGTTCAACATCACGCGGATCCAGAACGCGTGCGCCGCGGTGGCCGGGATGCGGCGCGCCGTGGCGCTCGCGCGCGACTACGCGCTGCGGCGGGTGGCGTTCGGCCGGCCGATCGCCGACCACGCGGCGCACGCGGCGACGCTGGCGGCGATGCAGGTGGAGGCCGAGGGGGCGTTCCACCTCGCGTTCCGGGCGGTGGAGCTGCTGGGCGCGAGCGAGTGCGGCACGGCCTCCGAGCGCGAGCTCGCGCTGCTCCGATTGCTCACGCCCGTGGTGAAGCTCGCCACCGCTCGTCAGGCGGTGCGCGTGGCGAGCGAGGCGCTCGAGGCGTTCGGCGGCGCGGGCTACATCGAGACCACCGGGCTGCCGCGGCTGCTGCGCGACGCGCAGGTGCTCTCCATCTGGGAGGGCACCACGAACGTGCTCGCGCTCGACTTGCTGCGCGCCGTGGACGGCGGATGCGACCCGGTGGTGCTCCAGCACGAGGTGGCGGCACGGCTCGCGGGAGTGACGGCCAGCGAACTGCTGGGCGCGGTGGCCCGGGTGCGCGATGCGGCGGAGCGCACCGCGCGGGCGCTGCGGGCGGCGGACCGCGCCGAGGTGCGGGAAGGGGAGGCGAGGGAGCTGGCGCTCGCGGTGGCGCGCACGCTCACGGGGGCGCTCCTGCTGGCGCACGCACAATGGAGCCTCGAGCGGGAGAGCGACCGCCGCGCCGCGATCGCGGCGCTCGCGTGGTGCGCCCGCGATCTGGCGCCGCGCCCGGCGGCCGCCGGCCCGGAGGACGCGCGCGTGCTGGCGCTGGACGAGCCCGCGCCCCCGCGCGGTCTCGGGAGCACCGACGCCGGCTGGACGGTCGAGCTGGGGAGCTCGCACCTGTGACGGCGCGCCGGCGCCACGGTTGACCTCGCGCC
Organism: Gemmatimonadaceae bacterium; assembly: GCA_035760785.1. GTDB lineage: Bacteria > Gemmatimonadota > Gemmatimonadetes > Gemmatimonadales > Gemmatimonadaceae > JADGGM01. Next base: position 13,184 of record DASTSH010000253.1, read on the forward strand.
CCGCTCCGGGGTATCACTTGTGCGACGCCGGCCGGGGGCGGGTGCGCGACCTGCCGTCGCGACCCCCCCGGACGGGCGCGATCACACATCCGGAGACCTGTAGATGCTTCGAGTGCGCAATGCGGCCCTGGTGGCCGCGATGATGATGGTGGGGCTCGCCGCCGCGGCGTCGGCGCAGGGCGCCGTCGCGAAGGAGACGACGGCGGCGTCGGGCGAGGTGAAGGTGAACGAGTTCATGACTTACGATGCGGCCGCCAAGACCACGCACGTGCACCTGTCGGCGGCGCTCGGCAGCGCCAACGGAGGGATGAACTTCAACGGTGGCGCGAGGGGAGACCAGACGATCACGGTGCCGCAGGGGTGGCACGTGATCATGGACTTCGAGAACAAGGATGCGATCCCGCACTCGGCGATCATCATCCCCGACAAGTTCCCCCTCCCCGCGCAGCCGCAGGATCCCGCCATTCCGCGTGCGTACACCAATGACGTGACCGCGGGGCTGCCCACGGGCGGCACGGACACGATGGACTTCAAGGCCGCGAAGGCGGGCGACTACCTGATCGCGTGCGGCGTCCCGGGGCACGCGCCGAGCGGGATGTACATCAAGTTCGTGGTCTCGGCGACGGCGAGCACGCCGAACTACGCGATGAAGAAGTAGCCCCTGGTCGCCCGACCGCCATTCACCGCGCGCGGCGTGTCGGGCACCGCTCGGGCTCCTCGGCCGTGGCGAGTTCCGCTCGAGCTCCTCGGCCGGGCGGCGCTCGGGCGCGTTGGCTGGGTTCCGCTCGGGCTCCTCGGCCTCGGCGCCGGGGGCCATTCGCTTCGGCGGCGTGCGCGCTTACACGCTGCGAGCCTCCCCGGGCGCCAGCACGTTCTGCCCGCCCACGTCAGCATCTACCGTCGGCGCCCGGGGAGTCTCTTGCTACGCGCGAACGCCGCCTGCGCGAACGGCCCCCGCCGCCTGCCACTCTCCC
>DASTSH010000254.1:0-10600 GCA_035760785.1 Gemmatimonadaceae bacterium
GGTTCAGCAGGATCTGCTGCAGCCGCTCGCCGTCGGCGCGCACGGCGAGCGCCGGATCGCACTCCGCCGCGTACGCCAAGTGCTTCTCCTGCAACCGCAGCGACACCATCGCGTGCGCCTCGGCGAGCGCGTCCGCCAGCGGCACGCGCTCCAGGCGGAACTCCACCTGCCCCGACTCGAGCTTGGTGAAGTTCAGGATGTCGTTGATGAGGCTGAGCAGATACTGGCTCGCGTTGCGCATCCGCCGCAGGTCCTCGCGCTGCGGCTCGGTGACCGGACCGCGGATCCCCATCATGAGGATGTCCGCGAAGCCGGTGATCGCGTTGAGCGGCGTGCGCAGCTCGTGCGACATCATCGACAGGAACTTCGCCTTGGCCTCGTTCGCCTCGCGCGCCTGCCGGTACACCTCCTCCACCTCCCGCCGCGCGAGCACCTGTACGGTGACATCCAGCCCGTGCACGAAGATCCCGCTCACCGCGCCGTCCGCCTCCTCGAGCGGCAGGTAGACGAACTTCAGGAAGCGCTCCTCGAGCTCCCCCTTCCCCTCGCGGCGCAGCAGGACGCGCGCCTCGTCGGCGATGAACGGCTCGCCCGAGGCGTACACGCGGTCGAGCAGCTCGAAGAACCCCTGCCCCTCGATCTCCGGCAGCGCCTCGCGGATCGTCTTCCCCTCCACGTCGCGCCCGCCCACGAGCTCGCGATAAGCGGGGTTCGCGAGCTCGACACGATGCTCCGGTCCGCGCAGCACGACGATGAACGCGGGGGCCTGCCGGAAGATCTCGACGAGGCGCGAGCGCTCGCGCTCGAGCGCGCGGATGAGCCGTTCCCGCTCCTGCACCGTCCGCCACCGCTCGGTGGTATCGGAGAACGTCGCCACCGCGCCGGTGACGTTGCCGTCCGAGTCGCGCAGCGGCGCCGCGCTCACGGTGAGCACCACGCGCTCGCCGGTCGGGAGCTCGATCGTGTGCTCGTGCCCGTACACCGGCCGGCCCGTGGCGAGCACACGCGGCACAGGGAGTCCGTGTGGCGGCATGGGGTGGCCATCCACGGTGAGCACCCGCCACTCGGGGGTGCCGTAGGTCCGCTCCGTGATCCGCTCTCGCGACAGGCGCAGGATGCGTTCGGCGGCGGCGTTCGCGAAGATGTACCGGCCGGTTGCGTCGGTCTCGATCACCCCTTCGGCGCTCATCTCCAGCATGCGGTTCAGCCGCTCGGCGCCGGCGCGCCGCTCCTCCTCCGCGCGGCGGCGCGGCGTGATGTCGCGCACGTGCACCGCGAGGCCGTCGGGCGACGGGTACGCGCGCACGTCCAGCCATCGCGCCACCGCCGGCTCCCACGTCTCGTAGCTCACCATCGTGCGCTCCTCGGCGGCACGTCGTAGCTCGGGGTGGAAGAGCGGGCCGGCGCCATCCGCATCGAGCTCCGTCCACATCACGCGTCCGAGCAGCGAGTCGCGCGCGCGACCGAGCAGCGCTTCGGCGTGGCGGTTCACGTACGTGAACCGCCACGCGTGGTCGAGGGTGAGGAACGCGTCGTTGATGCTCTCGACCACGGTCGTGAGCCGCTGCTGCGATTCCGCCCGCGCGCGCGCGAGCTCGAGGTGCGTGCGCACGCGCGCGAGCAGCTCGCGCGCCGAGAACGGCTTCACGAGATAGTCGTCCGCGCCGTGCTCCAGCCCGTCGAGCACCGCCTCCTCCCCGGCGCGCGCGGAGAGCACGATCACCGGGATGTCGCTCGTCCGCGCATCGGCGCGCAGCGCCTCGATGAGCGCGGTACCATCGACGCGCGGCATCATGATGTCCGTCACCACGACGTCCGGCGGATGGGCGCGGGCCCGTTCCAGCGCCTCCTCCCCGTCGCTCGCGCATTCCACGGCGTAGCGAGACTCGAGCAGCCGCACGAGGTAGCGGCGCATGTCGGCGTTGTCGTCCACCACGAGCACGCGCGCGGCCGCGCGGGGCGAGGCGCCGGCGAGCACGGCGGGGGTGCCGTCGATGTCCATCTCCGGCGCGGAAGGGAGCGACGACGTGGCGTCGTCCGACGCATCGGGGAGCCACCGCAGCGCCTCCTCCACGTAGGGCGCCGCACCGATCCGCGAGAGCGGTCCTCGCGCCTCATTGGCGACGCGGTCCGCCGGCAGGTGCGCGCTCCCCATCGGCACGGTGACGGTGAAGACGGACCCCCGTCCGGGCTCGCTCTCCGCCCCGATCTCCCCGCCGTGCAGGCGTACCAGCTCGCGGACCAGGGAGAGCCCGATCCCCGAGCCCTCGTGACTCCGCGATCGTGTCCCCTCCACGCGGTGGAAGCGGTCGAAGATGCGCGGGAGCTCGGCGGGGGGAATGCCGACGCCGGTGTCCTCCACGCGCAGCACGGCGCGCGCTCCCTCGCGCCGCAGCACCACGCGAATGGTCCCGTCGAACGTGTACTTGAAGGCGTTCGACAGGAGATTCGAGACGATCTTCTCCCACATCGACACGTCCACGTACACCGGCTCGCCGAGCGGCGGGCAGTCCACGTCCAACCCGAGCCCGGCGCGATCGGTCGCGGACTGGAAGGAGCTCGCCAGCTCCGCGGTGAGCACTCCGAGGTCGATGGGCTCGTACACGGCCTGCATGCGCCCCGCCTCGATGCGCGAGAAGTCGAGGAGGGTGTTCACCAGCTTGAGCAGGCGCAGCCCGTTGCGACGGAGCACGTCCACGCGCTCCCGGTCAGCGGGTGCGAGCGGCGCCGCCGGAGCGGAGAGCAGATCCTCCGCCGGCCCGAGCATGAGCGTGAGCGGCGTCCGGAACTCGTGGCTCACGTTGCTGAAGAAGCGGGTCTTCGCGCGATCGATCTCCGCCAGCGCTTCGGCGCGGCGCCGCTCCTCCTCGTACGCGCGTGCCGAGGCGATGGCCGTGGCGATGTGCCGCGCCACGAGGTCGAAGAAGCCGCGATACTCCCCATCGAGTGCCAGCCGCGGGCTCACTCCGGCCACGAGCACGCCGTAGGGCCGCTCGCTCCCGGCATGCGCGACGGGCAGGGCGAGGGCGAGCGCCGGCGGGTCGCGCCACGCGTCGTCGGAGCGGAAGGCCAGCGTGGTCGCCGGCTCCGTCACCGGCACCACGACGCCGGTGGCGCTCACCGCCGCGAGCGCCGCGACGAGCGGGTCGTGCGCCCGCGCGTCGTCACCATCGAGCGCGATCCGCGCGCCGACAGATCGCTCCACCCCCGTCGGACCGGTGGCGGCGGCGAGCGTCGCCGAGGTGCCGGCATCGTCCAGCAGATAGAGCAGCGCGAACGGCAGGTCGGCCGGATCGCCCGCGAGCACCGCCGCCGCCGCCCGGCACGCGTCTTCGGCGGTGTGCGCGACCGGCTGGGCACCGAGCTCGCGCAGCGTGGTGAGACGCCGCTCGCTCAGCACCCGCCCGGTGGTCTCCGTGACCGCCGTGAAGACACCGCCGATCCCCCCCGACTCGTCGAGGATGGGGCTGTACGAGAAGGTGAAGTAGCACTCCTCCTGGAACCCCTTCCGCTCCAGGGGGAGCATCTGGTCCTCGGACCAGGTGGCGTTCCCGCGCGTCAGCACCCCGTGCAGCATGGGGCCGATCATCTCCCAGATCTCGGGGAAGACCTCGCGCCCCGGGCGGCCGAGCGCATCGGGGTGCTTGGCGCCGATGATCGGCGCGTACGCGTCGTTGTAGAGCATCACCAGCTCGCGCCCCCACCACACGAGAATGGGAAAGCGCGACGCCAGGCAGATGCTCACGGCGGTGCGAAGGCTCTGCGGCCAGTCCTCCGCCTCTCCGAGCGGCGTGCGCGCCCAATCCGTCGTTCGCATGAGAGCCGCTACGGCGCTGGCGCGGTCGAACAACGCAAGCTCGGGGCGGCCGCTCTGGATTTCCATGCGGACGTCCATTCACCTGTGGTCGAGGGAAGTTCGGCGGGGCGAGCCCGCCGTCAAACGGCGGGAACTCGAGCGCCGCTCCACTGCGGCGCTCCCGAGCCGCGGGGAGATTGCCTCCCGCGCCGCCACGGGTCGATCCCGAGCACGACCCGTGCCGCCCCGCCCCGCGCGCCCGCCGTCAGACCGGCGCCGCGGGCTCCGGCGCGGCGGCCCCCGCCGGCGCCGAGCGTTCCTCGGGGGGCATCGCCCTCGGCCCCCCGTAGCGGAAGTAGCGCTTGAGTCGCAGGAAGTGCTTCTCGTACAGGTGCCAGCTCGCCAGGGCGCACAGGTACGTGATCCCGCCGCACAGCAGCGCGAGCGCGAGCGTGGCCGGCACGTGCGACCCCCAGAGCACCGGAGGATCGCCGCCGTGGAAGAGCAGCGGGCGCACGTGCGACCAGATGGGGACGTGAAAGACGTACATCGCGTAGCTGTACTTCCCGAGCGAGCGCAGCCACCCCGCGCCGAGCGCGCGACCGGCCGGCGTCTCCGGCGCCGCCGATGCACCGACGGTGACGAGTCCTCCCCACGCGAGCGCGATCACGGTGTAGCCGATCCCCTCCTCCCAGCCGCCGTAGGTCCAGAGACCGCCGTGTCGCACGAAGGTGCCCACGACCACAGCGGCCGCCGCCACGCCCGTCGTCAGCGCGATGCGCCGCCCCCATCGCGCGAGACCGGGGTCGCGCAGCACCACCGCGAGGAGGGAGCCCACCGCCAGTGCGTCGAGCCGCGCGGGCGTGAGCGCGTACGCGGTGACGTCCGCCGCGTGATGCGCGCGGAGCCAGAAGCGGAAGAGCGGCGCGCCGACGATGATCGCCGCGCACAGGAGGGCGAGCTTGCGGCGCGAGAGAAGGAGGACGAGCGTGGGCCAGAGCAGATAGAACTGCTCCTCCACCGCGAGCGACCAGAACGGCCCAACCCAGAGATAGTTCGGCGGCTCCGTGCGCCGCACGAGCGCGATCCACCAGTTGTCGAGATAGCTCCACCACCACCACTGCTTCTGCCAGAGGTAGTGGTCGTCTCCCGACGCACCGTGCCGCACCACGAGGAACAGGTACGCGGCCAGGAAGCCGTAGTAGAGCGGGAAGATGCGGAGCGCGCGCCGTCCGTAGAACGCGCGATAGTAGCCGGGCCCTCCCTTCGCGTCGAGGAGCAGACTGGTGATGAGGAGCCCGGAGAGCACGAAGAAGAGATCGACCCCGTACCACCCCGCGCCGAGCACGCGCCCGACGACGTGCTCGAGGGGCGTGTGCTCCGGCATCTGGAGCCCGAAATGGAAGCCCATGACGACGAGGATCGCCAGGCCGCGGATGCCATCGAGCGCGGGAACGTGTTCCCGGGCCGGATGCAGGGCATGCGTGTCCGACATGTGGCCGCCACGGGACGCGAGAGGCGTGCCCGGGCGGCGCTCAGCGTCCGGGCGGCGGCTCCGTGAGCCCCGAGCCCTCCGGGGCCGCGCTGCGCACGGCGATGGGCACCGCCACGTCGCGGTCCAGCGCGAGGGGGACGAGCCAGCGCAGGTTGTCGATCACCTCCGCCGGGAGATGCGCGGCGTCGGCGAGGAACACCTCCTGGTCCTCCGCCGTGCGCGCGCGCTCCGCGGCCTCGTCGAACGCCCGCACCACGTGCATGCGGTAGACGGGATCATCCCACACGAGGATCTCCTCCCACGCGACGACGTCCACGCCGGCTTCCTCGCGCACCTCGCGGCGCGCGGCGTCCTCGGCGCGTTCCCCGGGGAGGAGCTTCCCGCCGAGCGCGTTCACGCGACCGGCCTGCCACGCCGGGCGCGTCTTGCGCATGAGCACGACGCGGCGCCGGTCGGGGGTGAAGAGGAGGGCGAGGACGTACCTGAAGTGCTGGGGCACGTGTGGATGGGGAAGAGAGAACGCGCGGCGGGATGCCGGGGCGCGAAAGCTGGCGCGCCGGGGCGCGATGCGCCAGCGGGGGCGCGCGCCGCACACGCGGCACGCGCCCCCGCTCGCTCTCGTGACCCCTTCCCTGCCCAGGCGCTCAGCGCACCTCGAACTGGGTCATCATGCCGTGCGCGAGGTGCGGCTTGCCGTCCTTCGCATCGGGCACGAAGCAGATGAAGGCGTACGTCCCGGGCACGAGGTCGGTGGCGAAGGTGTTCTTCGTCCCCGGAGCGATTCCGGATACGCCGCCCAGCAGCTCGCCCGCAGGGGGCCCCACCGGCTTCTCCACCCACGCGACGAAATCCCGCGCCGTCTTCCCCGGCGCGAGCTTCACGAGCACCAGCTCGTGCGTCTGCCTGGCGATGTTCCGCACGAGCACCACGTGATGTCCGGCGGTGAGCGGCGTGGACGGAGTGAACGCATAGTCGCTGAGCGTGATCGTCACGTCCGCCGGCGGGAGCGTGGCGGTGGCGCGCGAGCCCGTGACGACGAGCTCCTTGAGCATCCCCTTCATCACGTGCGGGACGCCATCCGGACCGGGGACGAAGCACACGGCAACGTAGTGCCCGGGCTGCAGCACGAGAGTGGCGGAGTCGTTTCCGCCAGGCATCGCCGCGTTCGGGCCGCCCACGTCGTGCGCCCACGCCACGGGCCCGCCCGCCTTCAGCGCGTTCAGCGCATCCTGGAGCGTCTTCCCCTCGTCCAGGCGGATGAGCCAGAGGTGGTGCGGCTGCGCGCCCTTGTTCACCAGGTGGAAGGTGGTGAGCCCGGCGGGGAGCGTGTCGGGCCCGCCGAAGTCGAAGGCGAAGTCGGTGGCGGTGACGGTGACCTGGCGCGCCGCGTGGCCGGGCGCTCCCGGCTCGGCCGCGCGCAGCGTCGGCATGGCGCCCGCGCCGAGCAGCGCGAGCGCGAAGACCGCGGCCCCGGCGCCGAGTCGCCGCCGGGTGATGATCGGTGCGTGCATGAGAGGGTCTCCTGCGAGTCTCGGCGCTCCCGGTGCGCTGGACGCGGCGGGGAGCGCATGACGGTGAATCGGACGGAGCGAGGTGCCGCGATCCGGAAGCGGCCGCCCGGCCGCTTCATTCGTGTGACGTCGCGACCGGCGATTCCTGCTCACAGGGGCGGGGGCGGTCCCGGGTGGCATGGATCGCGCGTCCCGCGTCCGGCGCGGCCTGGAGAGCGACGCGGCGGAAGGGGGATGGCATGCAGGAGATCCGGGTCTCGAGCTGGATGGAGCTGCTGGAGGCGCTGTACGCGGGGGCGTGGCGCGAGGGGATCGAGCGCTTCCGCTCGCCCTGTGCCTTCCGGGGGATGGGCGATGCCTCGCACGACCTGAGCACCACGCTCGGCCGGCTCGGCGCGCGCGGTCCCGCGCTCGAGAGCCACATCCTCCGGAACTTCCGCAAGTACGCGCGCCGGTCGGCGGTGCCGGGAGATTCGATCTGGAACTGGCTCGCGGTGGCGCAGCACCACGGGTTGCCGACCCGGCTCCTCGACTGGACGTACTCGCCGCTGGTGGCGCTGCACTTCGCGACCGAGCGGCTCGAGCAGTTCGACGTGGATGGCGTGGTCTGGGGCGTGGACTACACGCGCACGAACCAGGCGCTCCCCGACGCCCTGCGCGACATCCAGCGCGAGGAAGGCTCCGACACGTTCACCGCCGAGATGCTCGAGCGCGCGGCGCCGACGCTGCGGCATCTCGACCGCCTCGCGCCGAGTCCCTTCCTGCTCTTCTTCGAGCCGCCGTCGCTCGACGAGCGGATCGTGAACCAGTTCGCGCTCTTCTCGCTCCTGTCGAGCGCCACGATGTCGCTCGACCAGTGGCTCGACGGGCGCCCCGACGTGGTGCGGCGCATTGTCGTGCCATCGTCGCTGAAGTGGGAGGTGCGCGACAAGCTCGATCAGGCGAACGTGACCGAGCGCGTGCTCTTTCCCGGGCTGGATGGGCTGAGCCGGTGGCTCACGCGCTACTACACACCGCGCGGAGAGATGCCGCCGGGGAAGACGCCGCGCGCGGAGTGACTGGCGCGGCGGGGGGCCGCCGTCGACGGCGGCCCCCCGCACGCGTCACTGGTACATGATGAACAGCGGGATCGGCTCGAGCTGGAGCACCTGCTCCGGCGTGAGGATCGGCTTGTCGTTCTTGTAGAACAGCTTGAAGCCGGTGAACTGCACGGGGAACGCGCGCACGTAGGAGCGGTACGACTGGCGCTTGAGCCACGGGGCGCCGAAGCCATCCATGTCGATCACCACCTGCACGCGCGGGTCGAGCGTGATGTGCTCGTAGTTCGTGAGCATCGGCCGCGTGAAGCGGTGCACGATGAGCATCTTCGGCGGCAGGTGATAGCGCTCCACGAGCGCGGCGAGCGAGTCCACCGCGACGTTGACCTCGCGCGCGTCGAGCGTGCCGATGACGGTGCCGGGGACCTTCCCCTTCGGCATCGCGAACTCGGGATCGAGGGCGAGGTGCACGTTGGGACGGCGGAGGTACGGGAGCAGCGGCACGATCTCCTTCTCCACGTTGCTGTGCCCCGTCTGGATGTCGAGGATGAGCAGGTAATTCTTGCGCTCGGCCCACCGCGCCACCTTCTCGATGAGCGAGTCGGACATGCGCAGGCGGTACATCCCGTCGCGCCCCGCGCCCCCCTGCGCCACGATGGCGATGAGCTCGAGCGCGGGGATGACCGGAGTCGCGGTGTCGGCGCGCGCGTATCCCGCGGCCTGCCGGTCGAGGCGCGCCATCATGGAATCCGGCTGGATCTCGCCGAGGATCCCCATGCGCTTGGAGAGCGGATTGCCGTAGTAGGCCACGACGCGGCAGCCGGGGAGGAGCGCGCCGGGGAGCACGGGCGTGCGCATGGCGCGCTTCGCCACCACGCCGTGCCACGCGGAGGGATCGGGACGCTCCGGCAGCTTGAGCTTCGGACGGCGCGCGCGGCGCTTGCGCGCGGCGGCGCTCGTGTCGGCCGCCGCGCTGTCGGCGGCGGCGACCGCGGCGATGCTGTCGGCGCGGAAGGCGCTGTCGGCGCGGATGCTGTCGCGCACCGCATCGGCGCGAGCCTGCGCCGCGGTGGAGTCGGACATGCACAGCTTCTCGACGCGGTCGGTCATGGCCGCCGCCGCGAGCTCAGCGCTGTCCCTCGTCACGGCCGTCGTGCCGGCGCGCGCCGTGGCGGCCGGCGATGCTGCGGACGAGGAGGAGGCGGGCGCCGCCGCGCGCGAGTCGCCGCACGCGAGGGCGATGGCCGCCGCGGCGCCGACGAAGGCGCCGAGTCGAAGCGTAGGGATCACCGCGCCACCTCCACGCCCCGGAACACGATGCCGGACATCACTCTCCCTCCTCGCCGCGCATCGCGGCGGGATCCAGTCCCACGCTCCGGCACCACGCCGCGTACGCCGCCGGAGAGATCTCCGACGGCTTGATCTCGCTGCGTCCGCCCCAGAACACGTTGGTGTAGCTCACGGGAATCCCCGCCTCCTCGAGATGCGCATCGATGGCCGCCTTGTGCGCGAGCACGAGCGCCTTGTCGGTGCCATGGGCGACGGCCATGATGTTCACCCCGGCGAACTCCGGTCCCCCCTCGCGCCAGTACGCGTGCGTGAGGATGTGGTGGCGCCCCACCTCGCACCCCGCCTCGAGCTCCCGCCCTTCGGGGACGCGCCAGTGAAAGAGCGCGTTGTAGCGCGTCACGCGCGTCCCCCCCGCGGAGGGCTTCACGTGCTCCAGGAAGGTGGAGAACCGGCCGATCACCCCCCGCGCCTCCAGCGCGCGCCCCACGCGCAGGAACTCGTCGAGCGTCACCCCCGCCTCCGCGGCGCGCGCGCGCCATGGGTCCTCGCGGATCTCGTCCACCGCGAACTCGCGCTTCAGCGGCTCGAGCACGCGCCACTCCTCCTCGGTCAGCTCGACGATGTGCGTGTCGAGGATGCGCCCCGGCGCGTCGGACCGGCTCCCGGGCTCCATCCCGCGCCGGCGCACGTGCCCCACGCCGAGGGTGAACAGCGCCTTCGCCGGCATCGTGAGGAACGCCTCCGCGCCGACGCGCCGCGCCAGCCACTCGCAGTGCTTTCGCATGGAGTAGCCCTGCGGCACCTTCAACGTCGTCCACAGCCGGTAGGCGGAGCCCGTGGTCTCGGCGTCGGTGGAGCGGATCACCACGTGGCCGGAGAAGGGATCCTCCTTCGCCATGTACTCGAACGCCGCCTCCAGGCGCTCCGCGGGCACCCGCCACGCCACCAGCGCCCCGGGCGCGAGATTGGTGGCGAGCAGCGTCTGCCGCACGCGCCGGATCGTGCCCGCGGCCAGCATGGCGCGGATGCGCTCGAGCACGGTCGGAAGCGGCACGCCGCTCAGGCGCGCGATCTCGGCGAACGGATCGGGGAGGAAGCCGGCGATGCGGTCCTCGGACACGGCGAGGATGCTCGCGTTCACCGGGTCGGTGATCTCGACGGGAATCGTTGTCGCGGACATGTGATGCAGGGGAAGACGCCGGCGCGGCGACGTGCGGCGCCGGAAGCGGCGGCCACGGCAGAGCGCCGGAGTGAGACGCAGTCGAACAATAACGGGGGGCTGGCTGTCCTGGGGAGAGGGCCTAGGACCTGGTGGCTGGACCACCATGAAACGCGTGTGGCGTGTGGGAGACTGACGGCAAGAGGAGGGAGGTAGAGCGCGTGTAGGTTCGTGTGTAGGCGGACTCTCTCTACATCCTGCCCTACACGCGCCGTCCCTCCCTCCTCTGCCCGTCAGTTCCCCACACGCCAC
>DASTSH010000255.1:0-5460 GCA_035760785.1 Gemmatimonadaceae bacterium
AGCCGCTACGTCCCGATCACCCCCGCCTCGATGGCGAAGCGCACGTAGTCGGTGCGATGCTCCAGCCCCAGCTTCTCCTGCACGCGGTGCTTGTACGCGTCCACCGTCTTCGTGCTGATGCCGAGCTGCCGCGCGATCTCCGCGCCGCTGTACCCCTGCGCCACCAGCCGGAGGATGGTCTGCTCGCGCTCGCTCAGCGCCTGGAACCGTCCGCGCGCCGTCTCGCTCGCGCGCTGCGGCACCACGGCGGCCGCGAGCAGCCGCGCCGCCGAGGGACGCACGTACACCTCGCCCGCCGCCACCACGCGAATCGCCTCGATGAGATCGTTCGACGCCGCCTCCTTCGTGAGATAGCCGCGCGCCCCCGCCTCCAGCAGTTGCAGCAGCCGCTCCTGCTCCGCGTGCACGGTGAGGATGAGCACGCGCGTGCTCGGCACCTCCTCGGCCAGATCGTGCACGACCTCCATCCCGTCCCCGCCAGGCATGTCCAGGTCGAGCACGACCACGTCCGGCACCACCCTCCGCGCCAGCGCCAGGACCGCCGTGCCGCTCGACGCTTCGCCGATGACCGCGATGTCGGAAGCGGCCCGCAACACGAGGCGCAGCCCCTCGCGCACCATCGCGTGGTCGTCGGCGAGGATGACGCGGACGGTCTCGCTGCGCATCGGCACCCCGCGCCGGGCGTAGGGGCGCTCGGCGAGAGTCGCCGCCAGACGCGCCAGGCGGCCGAGCGAGGCGTCTCCGGATGGCGGCTTCATCGCGCGCCCGATGCCGGCACCGTGAACCAGAACGTGCTCCCGTGTCCCGGCGTGCTCTCCACATGCAGCCGGCTGCGGTGCGCTTCGATCAGTCCCTTCGCGATCGCGAGTCCGAGCCCCGTCCCCTCGCGCGTCCTCCGCTCCGAGCGCCAGAACCAATCGCAGACGTGCGCCAGCTCCTCCGGCGGGATCCCCGGCCCCGAGTCGCGCACGGTGAAGCGCACCGTGTTCAGCGGGGCGTCCGCGGCATCGGCACCCGCTGGATCACCGCCCAGCGCCGCCGAGAGCACCACGCGGCCGCCGGCGGGAGTGAACTTCATCGCGTTGCCGAGCAGGTTCGAGAGCACCTGCAGCAGCCGGCTCGCGTCGGCATCGACCCGCGGCAGCTCGTCATCGCTCTCCACCACGAACTCCAGCGCCTGCGCCTTGGCGGCCGGGGCGAACATCGCCTGTGCCGCGCCCACCACCTCGGCCACCGGCGTCGGACGCCGGTGGAGCGCGAGACGCCCGGCGTCGAGGCTCGTATGGTCGAGCAGGTCCTCCACGATGTGGCGCATCCACCGTGCTGCGCGCTGGACGATCCGCGCCATGTCGCGCACGCCGCTCGCCGGTTGCGGGGCGGGATCGAGGAGCGCGGCGGCGCACAGCTCGATGGTGCTGAGGGAGGTGCCGAGGTCGTGCGAGACGATCCCCACGGCACGGTCGCGCGCGGCCACGGCACGCTCGGCACGGTGGACGACACGCGCCCGCTCGACCGCGAGTGTGACACGCTCGGCGAGCGCGCGGGCGAGCTCCGCGTGAGCGGAGGCATCGCCGCGCCCGTTCGCGGCGGTGATCAGCAACAGCCCGCGCTCGCGGCCGTCCACGCGAACGGGCACGGCGGCGGCGCACGCGACGCCCAGGTCCGACAGCTCCGCGCGCAATGCATCCGCCACGCCGTCCTCGGCGGCCGCGCACGGCACGTCCGCGACCAGAGTGTCCCCATTCGCTCCGCGCAACGCGAGCCGCGCTTCGAGGCGTCCGCGCATCCCGGCGGCCAGCTCACGGTCCACGTGCTCCACGTCCACCAGCGACGGCGTCTCGTCATCGCCGGCCAGGCAGAGCGCGAAGCAGTCCGCCGCGTCCGGCACCAGCAGCCGCGCCACCGCCCGGATCGCGCTCGCGGAATCGCGGCACGCGGCGAGCAGCTCGCCCGCCTCCGCCAGCAGGCGCCACCGGAGCGCGGCGGCGTTCGATGCACGCATCGCGGCGTCCAGCTCGTCGAGCAGCTGCTGCCGCTCCCGGGCACGGCGCAGGATGCGGTAGAGCGTGCCGCCATCCGGCGGCGGCTTGCGGACGCACTCCTGCGCGCCGGCGCGCAGGGCGCGGAGCTCCAGCTCGTCGTGGGAACTGTCGGTGAGCACGATCACCGGCACGCCCGGTGCGGCCGAGCGCACCTGATGGAGCGCCTCGAGGCCGCGCGCATCCGGCAGGGAGAGATCGAGCATGACCACGTCGAAGCGGCGGCGGCGCAGCACCGCGCGCGCGGCTGCCGCGCTTCGGGTGTGCGTCACGTGCACGGCCTCCGCGCCCGCCGCGTTCGGGAGCGACGCGAGGCGCACCGCGATCAGCCCGGCATCGCCGGAATCGTCCTCCACGAGCAGCGCGCGAACGGGCGGCTCGATCTCGATGCAGTGTGTCAGCGTATCGAGGGTTCCCCGATCGGCGATGTGATCGCTCACGAAGAGAATCTCGACCCGTCCCGCGCTCTCGCGTGCCGATCGACCGATGCCGCGATCACGACGATGGATCCGGCACGGTGCGTCGGAACGCCGCTCCCTGCCAGGCGCGGAGTCCACCCGGATGTGCCCTCGTGGCACGCCTCGAACGTGCTGCAAATCGCAAGCCCGATGTCGCCTGTGTCGCGTTCCCCTTTCCGGTGCATCCGAGCGAACATCTGGCGCTCGCGCGACGCATGCGACGCGTCGAGGACGCTGCGCGCCCATCATCGGGCACGCGCGGGCGCGCGCACCCGTATGCGTTCGGCAGCCGACTGACGCCGGATGCGCGCATCGGCCGCCGATATGCAATGCGTGTCGGACGAGGGCCGCCGGGGAGCACGACACGGCTCCAACGAGCGGCACACATGGCAGTGCGCGGCGAATGGAGGTGAGCCATGCGCGTTCCGATAGTGGACGTGGACACGCTCGTCCGGAACTGGTGGGTCGTGCTGCTGCGCGGCGTGGCGGCGATCCTGTTCGGCATACTCACCTTCCTCTACCCGGGGATCTCGCTCGCCGCGCTCGTGCTCCTGTTCGGCGCGTGGGCCTTCGTGGATGGCGTGCTGGCGGTGGCGAGCGCGGTGCGGCGCCGGAAGGTGTCCGATCGATGGTGGGTACTGCTCCTCGAGGGACTGGCGGGCATCGCGGCCGGAGTGCTGACGGTGTTCTGGCCGGGGATCACGGCGCTCGCGCTGCTGTACGTGATCGCGGCGTGGGCCCTGGTGACCGGCGTGCTCGAGGTCGTCGCCGCGATCCGTCTGCGCCGGGTGATCACGGGTGAATGGCTGCTCGCGCTCGCCGGCATCGCGTCGGTGGTGCTCGGCGTGCTGCTGGTTCTGTTCCCCGGCGTCGGAGCGCTCGCCGTCGTGCTCTGGATCGGCGCATACGCGATCGTCGCGGGGGCGCTGCTCGTGGCACTTGGCCTGCGCCTTCGCGCTTGGGGGAGATCGCGCACCACACCGGAGGCGGCCGCCGGCATCGCGTGACGCCGGTACGTCACGTGAACGTGGCTCGGGGGTGCGCGCATCATGGCGCACTCACGAGCCGGTGAGGTAACACGTGTCCCATCCGAGATTTCTCGAGGGTGAGGTCCGAATCATCGGCCACCGCTGGTCGCCGCGCGTGCACGAGCTCAAGGCATTCCTGTCGCGCAGCCGCGTGGCGTACCGATGGCTCGACGTGGAGCGGGACCGCGAAGCGCTCGAGGCCGTGGGGACCGCTGCTCCGGGCACGCAGCGCTTTCCCATCGTGATCTTTCCCGATGGCACGGTGCTCGTGGAGCCCGACGTCCGCGCGGTGGCGGAGAAGCTCGGGCTCGACACCCATCCCGACTCGCGGACCTACGACCTCATCATCGTCGGCGCCGGCCCGGCCGGACTCACGGCCGCCATCAACGCCGGCTCCGAGGGACTCCGCACCGTGGTCGCCGAGCAGGAGGTGCCGGGAGGCCAGGCGAGCTACAGCGCGAGCATCGAGAACTACCCGGGGTTCCCCGAGGGGCTGAGCGGCAGCGATCTCGCGCGACGCACCCTGCAGCAGGCGGAGCGGTTCGGCGTCGAGATCATCGTGACGCGTCGCGCGACCGGGTTGCGCACGGATGAGGGCCGCCACCTGGTGTCGCTCGACGACGGGTCGGAGCTGGTGGCCGACACGGTGCTGCTCGCCATCGGCGTGTCGTTCCGGTGGCTCGATGCGCCCGGATGTCCCGCCCTCGTGGGCGCCGGCATCTACTACGGCGCGGCGACCGCCGAGGCCGCGGCGTGCGCCGGGCAGGACATCCACGTGCTGGGTGGAGGGAACTCGGCGGGGCAGGCCGCGCTCCTGCTCGCCCGGTACGCACGACACGTGACCATCCTCACGCTCGAGGATTCGCTCGAGGAAACGATGTCCGCGTACCTGGTGGAGCGCATCCGCCGCACGGAGAACATCTCGGTGCTCACCGGCCACACGGTGGTCGCCGCCGGGGGCGAGGGGCACCTCGAGTGGATCGAGATCCAGAACGTGGCCACGCGCGAGACGGTCGTGGTGCCGGCGGATGGCCTGTTCGTGTTCATCGGCGCCACGCCGCGCACCGACTGGCTGCCGCCGTCGGTGGTCCGGGACGCACAGGGATTCATCCTCGCCGGCATCGACCTGTGTCGCGACGGCACGCTGCACGCCGCCTGGCCGCTGAGCCGGGAGCCGTACGAGCTCGAGACCACCACGCCCGGCGTGTTCGTGGCCGGCGACGTACGCAGCGGATCGGTGAAGCGGATCGCCTCGGCGGTGGGAGAGGGCGCGATGGCGGTGCACCTCATCCATCGCTACCGCGGGCGCGCACGGAACGGCGCCGGCCGCCCGGCCGCGAATCGCCAGGAGCAGCCGCTACCGCGCCGCTGACGCCGGCCGGCGCGCGCGCGGACCGTGCCGCATGGCGCCGCCACGACCGGAACCGTGGTCATGGATGCGCCGGCGCGGCGCGCGAAGGTCGCCGAACCGGAGCAGGACGCCCAGCCCCAGGATGAACACCGTGAGCGCGATGAGCCGCAGCGGTTCCATCTCCGCGGCGCTGAGCAGCAGCACCTCGCGCAGCGATGCCACGATCGTGGCCTCCACCATCACGTCCACCGACACGTGGTGGTCCCGGAGGTACATGATGAGCAGCCGCTGCAGCTCCACCATGACGAGCGCGAACAGCGCCTCGGAGATCATCACGCGGAGGTTCAGCGCCGGCGCGAACACGTCCATGGCGATCGTGAGGAGCGTGCGCACCATGATCCCGAACAGTCCGAGCGAGAGCAGGACGACGAGCGCATCCTGCGCCGGCTCGAGGAACCGGCGCACCAGGTGGTGGACCGTGGTGAAGGGAACGTTCGCCGAGGACTCCCGCGCGTCGTCGCCGTCGTGCGCGGCCCCGGCGCCGCCGAGTCGAGCCTCCATCGGGCGCTCCACGTGAGGGTGTG
>DASTSH010000256.1:0-3369 GCA_035760785.1 Gemmatimonadaceae bacterium
CGCGAGGTAGCCGCAGATGATCGGCCCCAGGAACGCGCCCAGGTTGATCCCCATGTAGAAGATCGTGAACCCCGCATCGCGCCGCGCGTCCCCCTCGCGGTAGATCTGCCCCACCATCGTCGACACGTTCGGCTTGAAGAAACCGGTGCCGATGATGATCAGCCCGAGGCCGACGTAGAACATCGTCATCCCCGGGAACGCGAGCGAGAAGTGGCCGAGCGAGATGACCACCGCACCGATGACGAGCGAGCGCCGTGTCCCGATGAGCCGGTCGGCGAGGTACCCCCCGATCAGCGGCGTGAGATACACGAGCATCATGTACGTGCCGTACAGTCTCGTGGCGCGCGGCGTGTCCCAGTGCAGGAAGTTCACGAGGTACAGCACGAGCAGGGCGCGCATCCCGTAGAACGAGAATCGCTCCCACATCTCGGCGGCGAACAGCAGCCCGAGCCCGCGCGGATGCCCGAGCAGCGCGCGATCGTCGAGGACGGGCGGCCGGTCGGTGGCGGTGGTGGCGACGTCGATGACGGAGGACACGGGTCTCCTCAGCTGGAGGAAGTGGCGGCGGGTGCCGGGGCCCGCCGCGTGTGCAGCGCGGCGAGCGGAATGAACCGCTCGGGGGGCTGGGTGCCGCCGGCGGCCTGTTGCTCCGCCCACGAGATCGACGTGGGCGTCTGCTTGATACACGCGACCCAGTGTCCCGGCTCCTTCTCCTCGAGCGGCGGCACGATCCGGGCGCACGCGGCGTCCTTGCGCGGGTGCGGACAGCGCGGGTGGAAGGGGCAGCCGGATGGCGGGCTCACCGGCGACGGGACGTCGCCGCCGAGCACGATTCGCTGCCGCCGCGCCGATGGATCGGGGACGGGTACGGCGGAGAGCAGCGCCTGCGTGTAGGGCATGAGCGGCTCACGGTAGAGCGCATCCGCCGCCGCCATCTCCACGATGTGACCGAGGTACATCACCGCCACGCGGTCGGCGATGTGCTCGACCACCGACAGGTCGTGGGCGATGAACAGGTAGGCGAGCCCGCGATGCCGCTGGAGATCCTGGAGCAGGTTGATCACCTGCGCCTGCACCGAGACGTCGAGCGCGGACACGGGCTCGTCGCACACGATGAAGCGCGGCTCCACCGCCAGCGCGCGGGCGATCCCGATGCGCTGCCGCTGCCCGCCGGAGAACTCGTGGGGGTAGCGCGACGCCCATTCGGGGCGCAGCCCCACCTCCTCGAGCAGCTCGCGCACGCGCGCCTCGGCGGCCGCCCCTTCCGCGATCCGGTGGATGGCCAGCCCCTCGCCGACGATCGCGCCCACGGTCATGCGCGGGTTCAGCGATGAGAAGGGATCCTGGAAGACGATCTGCATCTGCCGTCGCAGCCGCCGCAGCGGCTCGCCGGCGAGCGCGCGCACGTCGACGCCATCGAAGCGGATCTCCCCCGACGTCGGCTCCACGAGGCGCAGGATGCTCCGCCCCGCGGTGGTCTTCCCACACCCCGACTCTCCCACGAGCCCGAGCGTTTCCCCGGGCATCACGTCGAACGAGATGCCGTCCACCGCGCGCACCGTCCCCACGACGCGACGGAAGAGCCCGCGCGTGATGGGGAAGTGCTTGGTGAGGTTGCGGACGGACAGCAGGGGCGCGGGAAGCGGGAAGCGGGAAGCGGGAAGCGGGGAGGGACTCGGAACGGGGGGCTCCTGCCCGGTGGGAGGGATGGTGCTCATCGGTCGGCGCCTCCGGCCGGGGAGCTCGGGACCGGGTGTCCGCGCCCCGCGCCTCCGAACCCACCGCTTCCCGCTTCCCGCTTCCCGCCTCCCGCGATCCGCCGTTCCGGCTCCTCCGCCAGATGACACCGCGACACGTGCCCGGCGGCAATCTGGTAGAGCGGCGGGTGCTCCACCACGCACCGCTCCCACGCGTAGGGGCAGCGGTCGTGGAAGCGGCACCCCACCGGCCAGTGCGTGGGCGGGGGGACGGTGCCGGGGATCACGGTCAGCCGCTCGCGCGCCTCGCCCATCCGCGGCATCGCCGACAGCAGCCCTTCCGTGTACGGGTGGTGCGCCGTCGCGAACAGCTCCGCCACCGGCGCCTCCTCCACCACCTCGCCCGCGTACATCACCAGCACCCGCGACGTGGATTCGGCGATCACCCCCAGGTCGTGGGTGATGAGCAGGATCGACATCCCGAACCGGTGCTGCAGGTCGGCGAGCAGCTCGAGGATCTGCGCCTGGATCGTGACGTCGAGCGCGGTGGTGGGCTCGTCGGCGATGAGCAGCGCGGGGTTCATCACCAGCGCCATGGCGATCATCACGCGCTGGCGCATCCCGCCGGAGAGCTGGTGCGGGTACTCGCGCGCCCGCTCCGCCGGCGCGGGGATGCCGACCACGGAGAGCATCTCCACCGCGCGCTCCCATGCCTCCCGGCGCGAGACCTTCGCGTGCACCCGCACCGCCTCCGCGATCTGGTCGCCCACCGTGAACACGGGGTTGAGCGACGTCATCGGCTCCTGGAAGATCATCGAGATGCGGTTGCCGCGTACCTCGCGCATCTCCCCTTCACCCAGGGCGAGGAGGTCGCGCCCCTCGAACTCGATGCGGCTCCCCGGCTCGATCCGCCCGGGGCGCTGGATGAGGCGGAGAATGGAGAGCGACGTCACGGACTTCCCGCATCCGGACTCGCCCACCACGCCCACGGTCTCGTGCGGCTGGACGTCGAACGAGACGCCATCCACCGCGCGCGCGGTGCCGGCGGCGGTGTGGAACCAGGTGCGGAGATCGCGAACGGAGAGGAGGGGGGTCGTCATCACCCGTCAACCTGATGGGGGTCCAAGGCATCGCGCAAGCCATCGCCGGCGAGATTGAACGCCATCACGGTGATCACCATCGCGATGCCGGGAAAGAAGGAGACCCACCACGCGGAGGCGAGCAGCTCCGCGCCATCCTGGATCATGTTCCCCCAGCTCGGCGTCGGCGGGCGGACGCCGATCCCCAGGTACGAGAGCCCCGCCTCGACCACGATGAGATTCGCGATGCCGAGGGTGGCGGCGACGATCACGGGGGAGAGGACGTTGGGGAGGATGTGGCGGCGGAGGATCTCGCCGTCGCGGGCGCCGAGCGCGCGCGCGGCGAGCACCATGTCCTGCTCCCGCAGGGAGAGCACCTGCGCCCGCACGAGGCGGCTCACGGCGAACCATCCGGTGAGGCCGAGCAGCACGATGAGCTGCGGGAGCGGGACCGCGCCCCACAGCACGAGGATGGCGATCAGCACGAGGATGCGGGGAACGGAGAGCGCGGCGTCGATGATCCGCATCATCACCGCGTCCACGCGCCCGCCCACGTAGCCGGCGATCGCCCCCCACGCCGTGCCGACGGTGAC
>DASTSH010000257.1:0-5897 GCA_035760785.1 Gemmatimonadaceae bacterium
CGGCGGAATTGCTCGAGGAGTAGGAGGCTGGGGGGGTCTAGGACATGGTCGCTAGACCACCGAACGACGCGTGTCGCGTGTAGGACACTGACGGGCAGAGGAGGGAGGTAGAGCGCGTGTAGGGCGGGATGTAGAGAGAGCTCACCTACACACGAGCCTACACGCGCCGTACCTATCTCCTCATCCCGTCAGTTCCCCACACGCCACACGCGTTTCATGGTGATCTAGCACCCAGGTCCTACGCCCCATGCTCGGTACAACATCGCTTCCCGACCACTCCACTCGATTTCAGCTCTGGGCCCCTTTCGCCCATCGCCTCGACGTGCACGTCCTCGGGGGTCCCGCCGCCGGCGTCCACCAGCTCTCGCGCCGCGAGGATGGCTTGTTCGAGGGGACGATCGCCGGCGTCGGCGCCGGCACCGACTACGCGTACTCGCTCGATGGTGGTCCGCTCCGCCCCGATCCGGTGAGCCGCTGGCAGCCGGAAGGGGTGCACGGGCCGTCGCGCGTGGTGGACCCGTCCGCGTTCGCGTGGAGCGATGGCGCGTGGCGCGGGATCGAGATGGCGGACCACGTGATCTACGAGCTGCACGTGGGCACCTTCACCGCCGAGGGGACGTTCGATGCCGCGATCGCGCACCTCGATGCGCTCGCGCGGCTCGGCATCACTGCCATCGAGCTCATGCCCGTGGCGCAGTTCCCCGGCGCGCGCAACTGGGGGTACGATGGCGTGCTCCTCTACGCGCCGCAGAACACGTACGGCGGCCCCGAGGGGCTGCGCCGCCTCGTGGATGCGGCGCACGCGCGCGGACTCGCCGTGGTGCTCGACGTCGTCTACAACCACCTCGGGCCGGAGGGGAACTGGCTCGGCGAGTTCGGGCCGTACTTCACCGAGCACTATCACACGCCGTGGGGGGCGGCGGTCAACTACGACGGGGCGGGGAGCGATGAGGTGCGGCGCTTCGTCGTCGAGAACGCGGTGTACTGGATCGACGAGTTCCACGTCGATGCCCTCCGGCTCGATGCCGTGCACGGCATCTACGACTTCGGCGCGCATCACATCCTGGCCGAGCTCGCGGAGCGCGTGCACGCGCGCGGCGCCGCGCTCGGGCGGCGCGTGCAGGTGATCGCGGAGAGCGATCTGAACGATCCGCGTCTCCTCCGCCCCGCGTCCCGCGGCGGGTACGGGCTCGACGCGCAGTGGAGCGACGACTTCCACCACGCCGCGCACGTCGCGCTCACCGGCGAGCGCACGGGCTACTACGCCGGCTTCCACGGGCTCGCCGACCTGGCGCGCGCGATCGAGCGGCGCTTCGTGTACGAGGGGCAGCACGCGCCGCACCGGCGGCGCCGCCACGGCGCGAGCGCGATGGACGTCCCCACCGACCGCTTCGTGATCGCCCTCCAGAACCACGATCAGGTGGGGAACCGCGCGATGGGGGACCGGCTCTCCACGCTCCTCTCCCCCGAGCGGCTGCGCCTCGCGGCGGCGCTCCTCCTCCTCTCGCCGTACGTGCCCCTCCTGTTCATGGGCGACGAGTACGGGGAGACGCACCCGTTCCTGTACTTCACCAGCCACGGCGATCCCGAGCTCGCGCGCGCGGTGCGCGAGGGGCGGCGGAGCGAGTTCGCGAGCTTCGCCTGGGCGGGGGAGATCCCCGACCCGCAGGCGGAGGAGACCTTCCTCCGCTCCCGCCTCGATCGCTCGGTGCTGGAGCGCGGCGATCCCGCGCACCGCGCGCTCCTCGCGGTGTATCACGATGTGCTCGCCATCCGGCGCGAGGAGCCGGCGCTCCGCCCCGGAGCGGTGGAGCCGCGGGCATGGGCGGACGACGCCGAGGGGTGGCTCGCCGTGGAGCTCGCGCCCGCCGCGGGCGCGCCCCTGCTCGCGCTCCACAATCTCTCCGGCGAGGATCGGGGAATCCCCGTCGGCGGGGCCGCCGGGCGCTGGCGCCTCCGGTTCTCCACCCGCGATCCCCGTTACGGTGGCCCGGGCGATGCGCTACGATCCATGACGTGCGCGGCCGGCGCCCGCATCACCGTGCCCCCCGAGAGCGCCGCGCTGTACATACACGAGGACCTGTGAGCATGCGTGTCTGGCCCGGACAACCCTACCCGCTCGGCGCGACCTGGGATGGCGAGGGAGTGAACTTCGCCATCTTCTCCGAGAACGCCGTCGGCGTGGAGCTCTGTCTGTTCGCGAACGCCGACGACGCGCGCGAGAGCCACCGCGTGTGGATGGTGGAGCGCAACGACCAGATCTGGCACTGCTACCTCCCCGACGTCCGCCCCGGCCAGCTCTACGGCTATCGCGTCTACGGACCGTACGATCCGGAGAACGGGCAGCGCTTCAATCCGCACAACCTCCTCATCGACCCGTACGCGAAGGCGATCAGCGGCGCCATCAAGTGGAGCGATGCGCTGTTCGCGTACAGGATCGACTCGCCGCGGCAGGATCTGGAGAAGAGCCACACCGACAGCGCCGGCGGGATGCCGAAGTGCGTGGTCGTGGACAGCGCGTTCACCTGGGCCGACGACCGCCCGCCGCGCACGCCGTGGAACCGCACGGTGATCTACGAGGCGCACGTGAAGGGGCTCACCATGCAGCATCCGCAGGTGCCGGAGCCCCTGCGCGGCACCTACCTCGCGCTCGCCTCCGACCCGATCATCGAGCACCTCCAGTCGCTCGGCGTCACCGCGGTGGAGCTCCTCCCGGTGCACCACTTCGCCGTGGACCGCCAGCTCGCCGAGCGCGGGCTCACGAACTACTGGGGGTACAACTCCATCGGCTTCTTCGCCCCCGACGTGCGCTACGCCGCGTTCGGCGGGCTGGGGCAGCAGGTGGGGGAGTTCAAGTCGATGGTCAAGACGCTCCACTCGGCGGGGATCGAGGTGATCCTCGATGTGGTGTACAACCACACCGCCGAAGGGAACCACCTCGGCCCCACGCTCTCCCTCCGCGGCATCGACAACGCCGCCTACTACCGCCTCGATCCCGAGAACCCGCGCCTCTACGTGGACTTCACCGGGTGCGGCAACTCGCTGAACATGCAGCATCCGCGGACGATCCAGTTCATCATGGATTCGCTCCGCTACTGGGTGACGGAGATGCACGTGGACGGCTTCCGCTTCGACCTCGCGCCGGTGCTCGCGCGCGAGCTGTTCGAGGTGAACCGGCTGAGCGCGTTCTTCGACATCATCCACCAGGATCCCGTCCTGTCGCGCGTGAAGCTCATCGCCGAGCCGTGGGACATCGGCCCCGGCGGCTACCAGGTGGGGAACTTCCCCATCGGCTGGGCCGAGTGGAACGGGAAGTACCGCGACGACGTGCGGCGCTTCTGGCGCGGCGACAAGGGGATCGTGAACGTGCTGGCGAGCCGCCTCTCCGGGAGCAGCGACATCTACCAGTGGAGCAACCGGGCGCCGTACGCGAGCATCAACTTCGTGACCGCGCACGACGGGTACACGCTGCGTGACCTCGTGAGCTACGAGCGGAAGCACAACGAGGCGAACGGGGAGGAGAACCGCGACGGGCACGACGACAACATCAGCCGCAACTGGGGGGTGGAGGGGCCCACCGACGATCCCGCCATCCTCCGCCGCCGCGACCTCGTGGCGCGCGACTTCATGGCGACGCTGGCGTTCTCGCAGGGCGTGCCGATGATCTCGCACGGCGACGAGATGCTGCGCACGCAGCAGGGGAACAACAACGCCTACGCGCAGGACAACGAGCTGTCGTGGCTGAACTGGAATCTCACCAGCCGGCAGCGGGCGATGCTCGAGTTCACGCGGCGCGTGTTCGCGGTGCGCCGCGAGAACCCCGTGCTGCGCCGGCGCGGCTTCTTCCGCGGGCAGGCGGTGAACGCGGAGGGGGCCAAGGACCTGTCGTGGATCCGCGCCGACGGCGGGGAGATGACCGAGGCCGACTGGCACGACGCGGAGAGTCACGCGCTGGGGATGCTCATCCACGGCGAGGCGGCGGACGAGATCGACGACCGGGGACGGCCGATCCTCGGCGACACGCTCCTCCTGCTGGTGAACAACCTGGAGGGGGAGCAGCCGTTCGTGCTCCCGGCGATGGAGCACGCGGGGGAGTGGGAGGTGCTGGTGAACACGGCGGCGGAGCCGTGTCACGGTCCGGCCGGCTCTGCCGTGACGGTGGCGCCCTTTTCGCTGATCCTTCTGCGCCACGTGCTCGCGCAGCCCACGGAGGAGGCGCGAGAACCGCAGCCCACAGGGGAGCCTGAATGACATCATCGAGTGGACGTGGAGGAGCGGCGGCGCCGGCGGCGCCGTCCACGATGCCGGCGCTCGACCGGCAGGAGGTGGAACGACTGGTGCGCGGCGAGCACGCCGATCCGCACCGCATCCTCGGCGCCCATCCGGCGCGCGTGGGGGGAGAGGACGGCGTGGTGGTGCGCGCGATGCACCCCGACGCGGTCGCGGTGCAGTGCGTCCTCGAGGATGGCCGCACCATCGCGATGCGCGACGTCATCCCCGGCGTCTTCCAGACGTTCATCGCCAGCGCCGCGCTCCCGCTGCGCTACCACCTCGTCTTCCGATTTCCCGATGGCGCCACATGGGAGCGCGGCGATCCCTACCGCTTCCTCCCCACCGTGGGCGAGCTGGATCTCCACCTGTTCGCCGAGGGAAAGCACCACCGGTTGTGGGAGGTGATGGGAGCGCACCGGCGCGAGATCGACGGCGAGATGGGCGTGTCGTTCGCCGTCTGGGCGCCGAACGCGCGGCGCGTGAGCCTGGTGGGCGACTTCGACGGCTGGGATGGGCGCCTCCTCCCCATGCGCACGCTCGGCGCGAGCGGCGTGTGGGAGCTGTTCGTCCCCGGCATCGAGCCTGGCGCGCTGTACAAGTACGAGATCCTCACGCGCGAGGGCGTGCCGCGGCTGAAGACCGATCCCTTCGCGCAGGCCATGGAGGCGCCCCCCGGCACCGCGTCGCGCGTGGTGCCCGAGGACGGCTACGAGTGGCACGACGCCGACTGGCTCGAGTCGCGCGCGCAGCGCGATCTCGCGAGATCGCCGATGCTCATCTACGAGGTGCACCTCGGCTCGTGGGCGCGCGTCCCCGAGGAGGGGAACCGGCCACTCGGCTACCGCGAGATCGCGCCGCGCCTCGTGGAGCACGTGAAGAGCCTCGGCTACACGCACGTCGAGCTCCTCCCCATCATGGAGCACCCGTTCACCGGATCGTGGGGATACCAGGTGACGGGCTACTACGCCCCCACCGCGCGCTACGGCTCACCCGACGACTTCCGCTTCTTCGTGGACACGTGCCACCAGGCCGGGATCGGCGTGATCCTCGACTGGGTTCCCGCGCACTTTCCCAAGGACGACTTCGCGCTCCGTCGCTTCGACGGCACCGCGCTGTTCGAGCACGCCGACCCGCGTCTCGGCGAGCACCCCGATTGGGGGACGCTCATCTTCAACTACGGGCGCAACGAGGTCCGCAACTTCCTCGTCGCCAACGCGCTCTACTGGGTGGAGGAGTTCCACGCCGACGGACTGCGCGTGGACGCGGTGGCGTCGATGCTGTACCTCGACTACAGCCGCAACGCGGGGGAGTGGCTCCGCAACCGGTACGGCGGACGCGAGAACCTCGAGGCGATCGACTTCCTGCGCGAGACCAACCGCCTCGTGCGCGACGAGGCGCCGGGCGCGTGCACCATCGCCGAGGAGTCCACCGCGTGGCCGGGGGTCACCCGGCCCACCCACCTCGGCGGCCTGGGGTTCGGGTTCAAGTGGAACATGGGCTGGATGCACGACTCCCTCGGCTACGTCGAGAACGACCCGGTCCACCGCGCCTACCACCACCAGCAGATGACGTTCACGATGGCGTACGCCTACTCCGAGAGGTACGTCCTGCCGATCTCGCACGAT
>DASTSH010000258.1:0-4530 GCA_035760785.1 Gemmatimonadaceae bacterium
CGCTCGATCCCGAGCCACTCCGCGAACGCGCGCTCGTACCCCGCGCGGTCGAGCCCGGGGTTGCGCACCTGCACGTCGGAGAGGAGCCACTCCTCGGTGACCAGCATCGTCCCGTTCCCGTCCGTCTCGATCCCGCCCCCCTCGAGCACGAGCCGCTCCCCCGTGTCGGGGCGGGTCGCCTCCTCGATCTCCAGCCCGCTCAGCTCCGCCACGCGCTGCGCCACCATCTCGTCGCTCGCGTAATCATCGTATTTCGCCCACGCATTGAAACGCCACGACACCCAGTGCACGCGCCCCTCCGGCGACATCACCGCCGTCGGCCCCGAGTCGCGCAGCCACACGCGATCGGTGGGGACGAGGTGCAGTCCCACGCGCGAGAGGTCCACGTCGTGCGCGCGCAGCGCCCGCACCGCATCCTCTCGCACCTCCTCCCCATTGCACAGGATCTCCACCCGCTCGTGCACGTGCAGCACCCGCACGATCTCCGCGTAGACCCACGGAATCGGCTCGAACTTCCCCGGCCAGTCCGGCCGATGATGCGGCCAGCCGAGCCAGGTGGCGGTGTGGGGGGACCATTCGGCGGGAAGAAGCCGGGGCGCGGGGCGCGGGGCGCGGGGCGCGCGACCGCTGCCGGCGAGGGGGGACGGATCGGTTGTCATGGCAATGTTGTGATGCGAGCCGATCGAGCTTCGGGGTTCAAAATCATGCACGTCCCGAACCGGAGAGTGCATGATGATACGCAGCTATCGTGACCTCGAGGTCTGGCGCCAGGCGCTCGATCTCGCGATTTCGGTCCACAAATTCTCGGCGAAGCTGCCGAGATTCGAGCGTTACGAACTGGGAAGTCAGCTGCGCCGCGCTGCGGCGTCGGTCCCGGCGAACATCGCCGAGGGCCACGGTCGCTTCTACCGCGGCGACTACCTGCGCCACCTGTCGCATGCGCGCGGTTCGCTCATGGAAGTCGAGACCCATCTATACCTCGCCGAGGGACTGGGCTACGCAACCGCGGCGCAACTCCTCCCGCTACGCGAGCCCGCCGACCACATCAGCCGCATGATCAGTCGGCTCGCCGCGAGCCTCCGCGAGTGAACCTTGCAATCGAGCGCGCCCCGCGCCCCCGCCCCGCGCCCCTAGCCTATGTATCGATTGAGAATCGGCCCATACGCATCTATCCTCCGATCTCTCAGAAACGGCCAGTTCCGCCGCGTGTACTCGATGAGGGCGGGGTCGCACTGGGCCACGAGGACGGCGGGCTCGGTGCCCGCTTCGGCGATCAGGCGGCCGAAGGGGTCGCTCACGAACGAGTGGCCGAAGAACTCGATCCCATCGGTGCCCGGCTCGGGCTCGAAGCCCACACGGTTCACGGCCGCCACATACACGCCGTTCGCGATCGCGTGCGCGCGCTGCGCCGTGCGCCAGGCGTCGGCCTGCGCCGCCCCCCACTCCGCCTTCTCCTTCGGGTGCCACCCGATCGCCGTGGGATAGAGCAGGATCTCCGCCCCCATCAGCGCCGTGATCCGCGCCGCCTCGGGGTACCACTGGTCCCAGCAGATGAGCACCCCGATGGTCGCGAAGCGCGTGCGGAAGACGCGAAACGCCGACGGCGGCTTCGACTCATCGTGCTGGTAGATCTCCCCGGGCGTGAAGTAGTACTTCTCGTGATAGAGCGGGTCGTCGGGGATGTGCATCTTGCGGTACGTGCCGAGCAGCGAGCCGTCGGCATCGACCACCGCGGCCGAGTTGTGGTAGAGCCCCGGACCGCGCTGCTCGAAGATCGGCACCACGATCACCACCCCCAGCTCCTTCGCCACGCGCTGCATCCGCTCCACGGTGGGGCCGGGGATGGGCTCGGCGAGGTCGAAGCGCTCGGCGTCGGTCACCTTGCAGAAGTACGGCGCGTTGAACAGCTCCTGCAGGCAGATGATCTGCGCGCCGCGCGCGGCCGCCTCGCGGATCCCGCGCTCGGCGGCATCCACCGTGGCGTCGGCGTTCTCGGAGACGGCCTGCTGGATGAGGCCGATCGTGAAGGGAGACGTGGGCATCGTGGTCGTCCGTCGAGGGTCGCGCGTTCGTGTGCGGTGCGGCGCGCCAGCGCGCGTCGTCGCCTGCGCAGGTTCCGTTCCGGGGAAAGGAAAACGCGCCCCCGCCATGGGGAGCGCGCTGGCCGCGTCGAGGAAATGTAGCCGCGGGCGCCGAAAGGACCAGCCTGCGGACCACCCGGCGGAGCGCGCGGCGCCTCCACGTCCGCCACATTCTCGGCCGCCGCGATCGCGCGAGCGCCCCGGGCCGGTGCCTAGCTATCGCCCGCCGGGAGCGCTACTCCAGAATCCCGCCCTGCGTCCCGATTCCGATTCCCGAGTCCCGAGTCCCGAGTCCCGCGCCCCGCGCCCCACGCCTCACCGATCCCGCCGCCCATCCCTCTCCCGATCCGCCCCCAGCCACGGCATCACGGTCACCCCGAAGTACGGCTTCCCCTTCAGCCCCGGCGAGTGCGTCACGGGGAAGCCGACGTCGACGCGGAAGGTCGCGCGGCCGGCGCGCCGCGGGGCGAGGCGCAGCCCGAATCCGAGCACCCCCGCCTGGAGATGCTCCGCGTCCGGCGACGCGGGATCGTGGCGCGCGCTGTACGCGGCGAAGAGCGCGCCGTCGAGGTTCCACGAGCTCGAGAGCTTTCGCAGTTCCACATCGCGCTCGAGCGACGCGCTCACCGCCAGCTCGGCGAGGCGCGAGTCGCGCGGGTAGAGCGAGAGCGCGGGGTCCACGGTGGCCAGCGCGCGCACGTCGGGATCGGGGTCGAACAGGCGCTCCGCGCCCAGGCGCGCCTGCCACGTGCCGCGCGGCGCCGCCGCATAATACGAGAGCAGCCCGCGGATGGTCCCCGCGTGCCAAAAGCCGTCGCCGATGAACCCCGAGCTCCAGACGTCGGCCACGAGCAGGTGGCCGCGACGCGGCATCCACGCGCGCCCGCCCCAGAGGTCCAGGTGCGCCGCGCCCCGTCCGCTCTCGAGCTCCTTGCCGAGCCCCAGCACCCCCTCCCACTCGAAGCCGAGCGGGAGGTCGGCGAGCCCGTCGCCGGGAAGCATCCACGTGAGCGTGTCGTAGCGCGCCGTCTCGCGGCGGAGCCCCACGTCGGCGCCGATGAAGCGGCGCATCACCCGCGCCGGCCCGACGATCGCATCTCCCGGACCGGCGAACAGCCGGCCGCGCTCGGTCTCGGCGCCCCCGATCACGCTCGTGACGCCGCGCGGCGACGCCGCCACCACGCGCGACACGAGCACGCTCGCCCACTGATGGCCGAAGGTGCCTGACGAGTCGTCCGCCGGATGGTACGTGCTCCCGCCGAGCACGATCTCCGTCCGCCAGGGATCGAAGATCGTGAGGTTGCGCGACGTCACATCCACGTGCCAGTCGGCGCCGTCGCGGTAGCTGTTCGTGCTCAGCGTGGCCGACAGGCCGGTGTACGGTACCCACGGATCGCTCACCATGGCGCCGACGCCGAGCTGCGAGCCGCCGTTCGACCGCACGTACAGGTTCGCGGCGCGCCCGGTGCCCAGCAGGTTCCGCTCCTCCACCCCCATGGTCGCCTTCCCCGACGCGCCGAGCTTCACCTCCGGGCGCGTGCTCCACGCGTCACGCGTCGTCACGGTGAGCGTCACGCCCCCGGAGGGGGAGCAGCCGCGCGCCGTGAGCCACGCGTCGGTGAGATAGCGGTGCCCGCGCAGGCGGCGCATGGTCTCGGCCACGCGGAGGGTGTCGATCGTGTCGCCGGCGGCGAAGAGGAGCTGCCGGCGAATCGTCCCCTCCTGCGTGCGCACGTGAAGGTGATCGACGATCGCCGCCGGCCCCGGGAGCGGATCCGGGGAGAGCGTGACCACGCGCACCGAGTCGATCCGGCGTCCGGAGAGCGTGTCGGGGGCGGTGCGCGTGACGAGCGAATCGCACCCCTGGGCGCGCAGCGGCGCGGCGGAGAGCGCCGCGCACGCGAGGGAGAGCAGAGCGGAACGGACGACGGACATCGGCATCGAGACTGGAGACCCTCGTCCTACCGCGCGAGCTCGGCGAAAGGTCCCTCGCCGGACGCGGGGGGAACCGGGAGCGCGCACACGCCGATCACCACGTCCATCACGTTGGTGCCGGTGAGATCGGTGCGCAGCAGCGCTCCCGCCGCGTCGAGCGCGGGGTGCGAG
The DNA here is from genome assembly GCA_035760785.1 of Gemmatimonadaceae bacterium. GTDB lineage: Bacteria > Gemmatimonadota > Gemmatimonadetes > Gemmatimonadales > Gemmatimonadaceae > JADGGM01. The sequence goes on from DASTSH010000258.1 coordinate 4,188, forward strand.
TCGTGCGTCGCGAGGTCGCGCTCCGGATCGCGCCCCGCGCGCGCGATCGCGCCCCAGGTGCCGGCATCCACCATCGCGCCCGCCGCATCGGTGTCGCCGTCGCGCCCGTCCGTGCCCGCGGCGAGCAGCATCGCGCCGCGCGCATCGCGCGCGGTCGCGAGCTCGCGCGCGGCGGCGAGCGCGAGCTCCTGCTCGGGCCAGCGCCGCTCGAGGGCATCCTCCGGATAGAAGCGCGAGAAATGCTGGCCGACGATCTCCTCGGCGCGCCAGCCCTTGATGCGCTCGGCGCCGGCATTCCACGTGACGATGCGCCCCGCCGGGTCGAGCAGGAAGATCGCGTAGT
>DASTSH010000259.1:0-2423 GCA_035760785.1 Gemmatimonadaceae bacterium
AGCCGCGTGATCGTGCGGGGGCGCGGCGCCGCCGCCGGAGCGACCGACAGCCTCGGCGCGCAGTACGGCGAAGGGGGGAGCGCGCACCGCGACACGCTCTCCGTGAGCATCGTCGGCGACACGTGGAGCGTGGCCGTGACCATGCCCAAGAAGCCCGCCGTGGTGCGCCTGGTCGACCGCCGGTACGACCGCCTGCTCGTGCTCGAGCCGGTGATCGACGAGCCGCCCACGGTGACGCTCGTGTCGCCGGCCCGCGACTCGGTCTACCCGGCGGCGAAGGGACGGATCGAGATGTTCGCGGACGTTCAGGACGACATCGGGCTCTCGCGCGTGGAGTTCGAGCTGCTGAACACCTCGGGCTCGGAGAACAGCATCGAGACGAAGCGGACGACCCTCGTGCGTGGTGGGCTCGATCACGCGCGCCAGACGACGTTCCGCGGCGCGATCCTCCTCGACACCATGCACCTCGGGCCGGGGGACGTGCTCAACGTGCGGGCCGTCGCCTGGGACGAGAACGACGTCACCGGCCCCGGCAAGGGGGAATCGGAGACGCGGACCATCCGCATCTTCGACCCGCGCAAGAAGGACACGGTGAACGTGAACCCGGCCGCCCTCGCCGCGCTCGACACGTCCATCCTGAGCGAGCGCATGCTCATCATGCGCGCCGACACGCTGCTCAAGCACAAGCGCCGGGTCGTCGACACCTCCTACATCCGCCAGTCGATGATGCTGGGGATGAAGCAGGAGGACCTGCGCAACCGCGTGCTGTCGATCGTGCACGACCTCGAGTACGTGGAGGGGGTCGGCTTCGTGGGCGAGACGCCGAGCTCGAAGATCCTCAAGCAGGCGGCGGAGGCGATGCTCGACGCCACCACGGAGCTCCGCATCGCGCAGGTGGACGACGCGCTCCCCCACATGCGCCTCGCCCTCAAGCTGCTGATGAAGGCGCGGAACGCCAACCGATACTGGATTCGCGGCCTGCTCGTCACCCAACCGATCGAGATCGAGAAGGTGCGGCTCACCGGCACCGACAGCGCGACCGTGGCGGGGCGCGACCCGCGCGACCACGCCGACGAGACACGACGAAAGCTGCTCGAGCGCATCGACCGGGCGCTCGTGGAGGTGAACCGGTCGTCGGCCGCGGGCACGGACTCGCTCCGCATGATCCTGGTGGACGCGCTGACGGAGGCACGCGACGTGGCCGATCCACTCCATCGGGCGATCGACGCCATGCGCGCCGGCCAGAGCGCTACCGCGCCGCTGATCGAGGTGCGGCGCCGCCTCCAGCGCGGCACCAGCGCCGACGCCACGCTCTCGGATTGGCAGGGGGTTCCATGAAGCCATTCACGTTCGCCACGGGGATCTACGCGTCAGGGGACTGGGAGAGCGCCGCGCTCCTCCCCCCCAACGTGATCGACATCCTCGCGAAGTACACATCGCTCGAGCTGAGTCCCTCGGGCGTGAACGTGCGTATCGATTCGGACGAGGTGTTCGAGTACCCGTTCCTGTTCCTGACCGGCCACCTGCCGGTGTTCTTCACCATCGCCGAGCGCCGGAACCTGAAGCGCTACGTGGACCGTGGAGGCTTCATGTTCGTGGACGACCACAACCACGACATCGACGGGATCTTCCACCACACCATGACGGCGGAGCTGGAGAAGATGTTCGGGAAGCTGGTGCAGATCCCGAACGACCACGTGCTGTACCGCGCCTTCTTCACCTTCGAGGATGGGCCGCCGCCCACGCAGCAGGAGCTGAACGGCTGGGGGGACAACATCGTGCACGAGCACCTGAAGGGCGTGATGCACGATGGCCGCATCGACGTCGTGTACAGCAACAAGGACTACAGCTCGGAGTGGTCGATGCGCCCCCACACGCGGGAGATGGTGTTCCGGGGGCCGCAGGATCCCGTGCGATTCGGCGCGAACCTGGTGGTGTATGCGCTCACGCGTTGACGGAAGCGGGACGCGCCGCGCGCTCGAGCGCGCGGCGCACGCGCTGGCGCTGCTCATCCTGCTCTGGCTGTTCATCCAGTCGCTCCGCCGTCACGCGCCCCCCGCCGAGTCGGTGACGGTGCGGGAGCTGCCGGCGGCGCTCGCGCGCTGGAGCACGACCCGCGCGCCGGAGCGCGTGCACGCGGTGATCGACACCGCGCTCTCCCCCGTGCAGCGCGACTGGCTGTCGGCGCTCGGCGGGGCGGGGACGCGCACGAGCTGGAGCGGGAAGGGGGCGCTGCCGCTGGCGGCGGTGGCCGAGCCGATCGCCGATCCCACTGGAGGGACCGGCGTGTGGGTGGCCGCGCCCTCGGGCACCACGGTGATCCTCGCCGACCGGTTCGGGGTGCTCGACTCCATCCGCACCGGCGCGGCGGGGGCGCGCTTCCTCGCCCGCTCGGCGCCGTCGGCGGTGCGCGTGCGGTCGGG
>DASTSH010000260.1:0-7478 GCA_035760785.1 Gemmatimonadaceae bacterium
GCGTCGGCTACGTGCTGTCGCGCGCCGCGCCGCTGTCGCGTGGCGTCACGGCGCGCGGGCGGAACCCGGTGTCGGTCTTCGCGCCCTTGGGAAGGTGGCGGCGCGACTCGACCAGCGAATCCCGGTGCGTGCGCGCTCGGCCGCTGTCGCCCTCCGCCGGCGGCGTCTCGCGCGTGCGGGCGGACACGGCCGACTCCGGTGACGCCGTGGTCGCGGCGCTCTCGGGGACCGCTCTCCCCCCTCCCGTCTCCCGGGAGGACGGTGCGCCCGAATCGGCGCGCGATGTGAGCGCCGCGGCGCTGTCCCCCGCCCCCTGGCCGGACCGGGATCGGCTGCAGGCAGTGGTGGCGACCGCGGCGAGCACGAGCGGAAGATATCGCGGTATCATGCGCGGCTCCGGTGGAAGGTCGTTGTCCATCCTACACCACGGAGCGATTGGAGGTAGGGGGAGGGGGGCCTAGGACCTGGTGGCTAGACCACCGAACAACGCGTGTGGCGTGTGGGAGACTGACGGGAAGAGGAGGGAGGTAGAGCGCGTGTAGGTTCGGATGTAGGGAGAGTTCACCTCCACACGAAGCTACACGCGCCGTCCCTACGCCCTCATTCCGTCAGTTCCCCACACGCCACACGCGTTCCATGGTGGTCTAGCCACCAGGTCCTACTATCTGAGCGCCGCCGTCGCTTTCTCCAGCGCCTTCGCCGCCCCCTCGAACCGCTTGGCGAGATCCGCCAGCTCGCGCTCCGTCAGCGCGCGGTCGCCGGTGCGCACGGCTTCGTTCACCGACGGGAACACCATGTTCGCGTAGCCGTTGTTCTCGTCCGCGGCGTAGATCAGGTTGCGGAACCAGGGGCGCGTGCGCAGCCCCTCGGGGCGCGTGAGCGCGCGCTCGACGCCGAGCAGCGCGGCGTTCGCCCGGTCGCTCACCGCCCGCCGCGGCGTGCCGCGCGCCAGCACCGAGTCGCGCGCGGCGGCGAACTGCATGGCGGCGCGCTCCATGTGGCCGATCGCCGAATCGAGCGGCGCCGTGCTCGTGTTCCACCCCCGCGCCGCGATCGCCTTCCCGGTCGTCGGCACGTAACGGCGCATCGTGCGCGCGTACTCCACGTAGTCGTATGGCAGGATGTCGGCGTTCGCGAGACGGAGCACCATCGCCGCGCCGATGCGACCCGCCGTCGCGTGGTACGCGTACGTGGGATCGCCGAACTTCGACATCCAGTGGTAGTCGTCGTAGAACGAGTGGTACACGCCGCCCGGACCGCCGAAGCCCCACTCGGCGATCGGGATTCCCAGGTGGTTGTAGAAGCCGGCGAAATCGCTGCCGCCCCCCGGATCGCCCATCTCCGGTTCCGCGCTGTCGGGCACCGCCGCGTTCTTGCGCCACACGTCGTACACCGAGCCCGCGCCGCTCGGATCGCGCACCTCCCGCGCGATGTCGCGCAGCGTCGAGCGCAGCGAGGGCGAGCCGCCGCCGCCGAAGGACTTCCCCTGCGCCGCCACGTCCTGGTTGAGGTACGCGATCCCCCCGCGCATCAGCCGCAGCGAGTCATCCTCCACGTACTCCGTGGAGCCGAGCAGTCCCCACTCTTCGGCGTCCCAGGTGGCGAAGATGATCGTGCGCTTCGGGCGGTGCCCCGCCTTCACTTCCTCGGCCACCGCCTGCGCGGCCTCGAGCACGCTCACCGTGCCGCTCACGTTGTCCGCCGCCCCCGGGCCCCACGCATCGCGATGGCCGCCGATCATGATGATCTGGTCGGGGTACTCACTCCCGCGCACGATGCCGAACGTGTCCCAGATCTGCTTGATCGCCGCCGTCGCGGTGTCCGAGCGCACGATGAGGTGCGCCGCCACCGGGCCCGGTCCCGCGTGGTAACGGAAGGGGAGTCCGCCCTGCCACGCCTGCGGCACCTGCGCGCCGCGCAGACCGCGCAGCAGCTTCGCCGCGTTGCCGTACGACATCGGGATCACCGGGATGTGCGAGACCTCCATCGCGGTGGTGGCGATGCGCTTCGCGCCCGGACGGCTGGGATAGCCCGGCGTGCTCGGATCGCCGTCGGGGTTGAGGATGCTGCCGCGCTGCACGCCCTGCTCCGGGCGCATCGGCCCGTCGGGATAGACGTCGCCCCGGCCGTAGCCGTCATCCTCGGGATCGCTGTAGATGACCAGCCCCACCGCGCCGTGCTTCTCCGCCTCGCGGGCCTTGATGCCGCGGAACGATCGCCCGTAGCGCGCCACGGCGATCTTCCCCTTCACGGAGACGCCCATCGAGTCGAGTTGCGCGTAGTCCTCGATCAGCCCGTAGTTCACGTAGACCACGGGCGCCGTCACATCGCCTGTGCCGCTGTAGCCGTTCGCGATCACCGCCTCATCGACCGTCCACGAGGTGGTGTCCTCGGGCACCGGGCCCTCGGCCAGGTCGAGCGCCAGCGTGTCGGGAGCCACGCGCCAGGCCTGCATCTGCCTCGTGAATGGCATCCACACGTCGTACGTGCGCACCTCCGTCTGGAGCCCCCACCGCTTCATCGCATCCACCACGTAATCGCGCGTGCGCGCCTGCGCGGGCGTGCCGGAGATGTGCACCTCGCGCGAGAGGGCGCGCGAGTGCGCTCTGGCGCTGGCGGTGTCCGGACGGGTGACGACGTCGGCCTCGAGCGATCGCTCGCGGGCGGCGGCATCGGGGGAGTAGCCGGGCAGGCTCGCCTGCTGCGCGGCGAGCGTGCCCGCGCTGGCGAGCAGCGCGGCGGTGATCGTGCGGAAGAGCATCGGGTCGGGAGTGTCGGGAAGAGGGTGAGAGGGGTCCGTCCCTGCTACGCGGCGGGGCGGCGTGCCGCTGTCGCGCCGGGTGGCGCGTCAGGCGGCGGCATGGATGGCCTCGCGCACACCGGCGACCACGAACTGCACCGCGACCGCCGCCAACAGGAGCCCCATGATCCGGGTCATCACGCGGATCCCCGTCTGGCCCACCGCGACGACGAGGCGCTCCCCCACGCGGAGCGAGATCCAGGACACGAGCGCGGTGAGGACGACCGACCCGTAGACCACCACGTGCTCCGCCAGCGAGTGCGCCTGTCCGGCGAGCACGATGACCGTGGAGATCGCGCCGGGGCCGGCGAGCATGGGCACCGCGAGGGGCGTGATGGCGACGTCCTCCTTCTCCTGCCCCTCCACGATCTCCTCCGTGCCCTCCTGCGTGCGGCGCTCGCCGCGCAGCATGTCCATCGCCACGAGCCAGAGGATCAGCCCTCCGGCGATGCGGAAGGCCGGGAGCGTGATCCCGAACATCCGGAAGATGAGACGGCCCGCGAGGCCGAACACGATGAGCAGCAGCGCCGCCGCGACGCACGCGCGTGCGGCGGTGCGGCGGCGCTGCTTCGGGGTCTCGTCCTGGGTGATGACGAGATAGGTGGGGATCACCGCGACCGGGTCGACGATGAACAGGACGGACGTGAAGGTGATGAGGGCGAATTGCAGGAAGCCGTTCACGCGTCGGCGGGCCTCCCGCGCCGGTCGCCACTCTGCCCGCGCCGGTCCGTGCGTTCCCCCGCGCGCCGCTCGAGCCCGCGCCCGCGCAGCGTATCGAGCTCCGGCTGGTAGTAGCCGCGCAGCGTGTAGCCGATGGCGTCATCGATCAGCGTGTCGACGCGGCGGAGCGCCTCCTCCGCCTCCTCGCCCACGATGCCGTGGCGCGCCAGTACCAGCGCGCACGCGCGCTTGAGCGCATCCCACTCCAGCGCCATCACCGTCACCGGCACCTCGTCCTCCCGACGCGCGCCGCCGTGGTCGCGCGCGATCCGCTCCTTCAGCTCATCGTCCACCTCCGGCGCGTCCATGCGCGCGAGCCGGAGGAGGTGCGGCAGGATCTCGGGCATGGAGTTCATGAGCCGCGACGACGGGAGCGATGGGTCCGTGTGGGGGCGCACCATCGCGCGCCACTCGGCGAGCAGGTGGTCCAGCTCTCCCAGCAGCACCTCGTACGGGGTCGGGGGGATGGCATTCGTGTCCGCGGGCGCCTGACCGGGCTCGCGGGGCCGGAGGTCGCGGTCGTCTTGCTGCATGTGAATCTCGCCGCGTGGTGAGACAGGAACCGACATCAGCCCGCGCCTCGGCCTCGCGGGGGTGTTCGCAAGTCTACCATCGGGGCGGCACGAAGGATAGCCCGTGCTCGCATCAGCGCTCGTCGTATTCGGCGAGCAGCGCGGCGAGCGCGCTCCGCAGTCGCGCTTCCCGCTCCGGGCCAGGCGCGATGCCGGCCGCCACGTGGGAGAACTGCGCCACCATCTCGTCGTGCACGAAGGGCGCCGGATCGTGCACGCCGAGTTCCGCCAGCGCCCGCAGCGCCACGCGGCGGAGCAGCGCGAGTGATTCCGGCGCGAGCGCCGCGAGCGCGGCCGGATCGGCGGGCGGTGCGCTGGCGCGCTCGCGGCGCCGCTTGGGGGCATCGCGGAGCGCCGTCATCGGCGCGAGCCGCACGACGAACGAGCCGGGGGTGTGCTCCGCGAACTCCCGCACCACGCCGCGCCGGCGCAGCGATCCGAGCAGCTTCGACACCGCCTGCCGCACGACCGACACGCCGTCCACGCTCCGGTTGCCACGCCCGGTGATCACGAGGACCTCCCCCGCCTGGCTCGCCTGCTTCTCGCGCAGCCACGCCTCGGCGCGCGCCACCGCCTGCGCGGCGGTGGGAAGCGTGGCGCGCAGATTCAGCGTGCGCGCCGCGCCGAACCGGGCCTCATCGAGCGCCCGCTGCAGCGCGCGGTAGCTCGTCACGCGGACGCACCCTCCCCGGCCGCGAGGTGCGCGCCGCGCATCAGCGGGGGAGGAGCTCGGCGCGCCCGTACAGCGCGCCGCCCTTCATCACCATCCGCACGCGCCGGGCGTTGGCGATGTCGGCGGTCGGATCGGCATCGAGCACCACCAGGTCGGCCAGCTTCCCCGGCGCGAGCGATCCCAGCTCCCGCGCGCGCCCCATCGCGCGCGCGGCCCCGATCGTCGCCGCCGAGAGCACGTCCGGCGCGGGAATCCCCGCCGCCTGCAGCGCCTCCATCTCGCGGTAGATGCTCGGGCCGTGCGCCGTCCCCGGATTTCCCGCGTCCGTACCCACGGCCATCGGGATCCCCGCGTTCCGCATGCGGCGCACGTTCCGCTCGATCGTGCGCATCATCTGCTCCGCACGCCCCGTGTTCCAGCCCGCGAGCCGGCTCGCCCGCGCCGACTCCGGGAGCGGGTGCTCGAGGTGCGAGCGCGTCACGCGGTCCACGCAGTCCAGCGGGTAGCGCGCCGCGGGGGAGTGCCCGGTGTAGACGTCGCCGTAGCCCTCCAGCACGGTGAGCGTGGGGATCACGATCGCTTCGTTCGTTCTGGCGAGCGTGATGAACTCGTCGTCGATGTCCTCCGACATCACGCTGTGCACCAGCACGCGCGCGCCGGCACGCAGGGCGTCCTTCGCCCCCTCGAGCTCCGTCGCGTGCACGATGAGCGGCAGCCCCACGCGTCGGGCCTCGTCCCCCGCCGCCATGAGCAGCGTCCGCATGCGGTCGCGCAGCGAGTCGGGGACCTGGATGTACCACACCTTGATCGCGCTCGCGCCATCGCGCTTCAGCGCCCGCACCGCCGCGCGCACGGTGGAATCGTCCGCCATGTACAGGAACTGCCGGTCGGTGGCCGTGTTCACCCAGTGGTCGACCGTGGAGAGCAGGGGACCCACGGCGGACATCCGCGGCGCGTCGAGCGCGGACTCGTGGGCGCGCGCCATGGGGAGCGTCCACGTGTAGCCGCCCACGTCGAACACACTCGTCACACCCGCGCACAGGTTCGCCCGGTCGAACCGCTCCGGGTGCCGCTCGAGCGCGGCCACCACCGAGTCGTACGGGAAGCGTGCGCGCACGTCGATCGCGTCGGGGCGCCCATCCACCCACCCCGTCTGGGAGTAGTGGACGTGCGCGTCGATGAGCCCCGGCACGATGTACGCGCCGTGAAGGTCCACCGTCTCCACCCCCCTCGGCGGCGCGCACCCCGGCCCGGCCGGTCCGGCGCACACGATGCGCCCGTCGCGCACGACCACCACGGCGTTGGGCACCGGCAGCGTGTCCGGATTGATGAGCGTGCCCCCCACGAGCGCCACCGGCGGCGGCGCGGCGCCCTCGGGGAGCCCGAACGCCGTGCTCACGGCGATCTTCCATCCGGCGGGGGTGCGCACGAAGGTGCGCTCCGAGATCCCTTCGCTCGTCACCCCACCCTGCGTCACGCGGTAGTGATAGGTGCCGTACACGACGTTCGGTCCGAGCGGCACCAGTCGCAGGTCGCGGGCGACCAGCGTGTCCGGCCAGGTGGTGTCGCGCCGCGCGGACCAGTCCTGGAAGCCCTGCTCGAGCCCTCCCGGACCGTTGCGCGCGAGCGCCTCGGTGTGGAGGTAGTAGGAGAGATAACGGGCCCGGTCGCGCTTGTGGATCGCGTCGATGTTCCCCTCGAACACCGCGCGGACGGCGGCCGTGTCCGGGGGCATCGTGTCGGCGAGCGGGGGCGCCGGGCGCGGCGGGGTCGTGTCGGTGGAGGGAGCGGCGGGCGTGGGGCGCGGCGCCGGCGTGGGCGCGGCGCCGCCGTGCGCGCACGCGGCGAGCGCGGTGGAAACGAGGGAGAGAACGACGCGGCTGGCGCGACGGCGCATGCGGGGCTCCCGGTGAATGGCCGCCGAATCATAACCTCTCGTCCGCGCCGTGGCAGCGCGGTGGCGCGCCCACGCCGGCTCGTCGGCCCCGGCCCCGGATGCGCGACGGCCGCTCCGCCCGTGGGGCGGAGCGGCCGTGGCGATCCCGCGTTCGGCGTCAGAACGTGATGCCGACGCTCACCGGGACCATCTGGGTGCTGCTCCCCTTCGTGAAGATGTCGTGCCAGCGCGCCTCGACGAACGTCGAGAAGCCCGTGAGCTGGAAGCGCAGCCCGGCACCGGCGTTCACGCCGAACTTCGTCTCCTTGTCGGTGGCGCTCCCCACGCCCGTGTTCACGTCGGTCTTGAGGTTGTAGAGCCCCACGCCGCCGATGAGGTAGAATTTCGTGGGGAGCATCGAGCCGAAGGTGTACGTGGCATCCACGGTGCCCGCGATGATGCGGTTCTTGATCTCCTCGCCGGCGACGGTCTTGTTGCCGAGCTGTTGCCACGTGCCGTCCACCCGGAAGCCGATCGGGACCAGCGGAAGCCCGATGTCGAGGAGCGCGCCGGCGTTCCAGCCGGTCTTCGCCACGTCCGACAGGTTGCCCACGGGGAACGTCGCGCCCCCCGTGATCCCGAACCGGATCGGACTCCCCACGATCGCCTGCGCGGCCAGCGGCGCTCCGCCGAGCACGAGCAGCGCCCCCGCCGCCATCACCGACTGTAGCATGCGCTTCATCACCAACCCCCTCGTTCGTTGTGGTCTCATTTGCGACGCGCCATCGGGGGCGCGGTCACACGCCCCGCACTCCGGCAATGCAAGAAGCGAGCATG
>DASTSH010000261.1:0-4809 GCA_035760785.1 Gemmatimonadaceae bacterium
GCCCCGCATCCCGCGCCCCACTTCAGGCCGTCTGCGCCGTCCTCCCGCGCACGAAGAAATACGACCCCACCACCAACACCGCCGCCACCGCCTGCGCCGCCAGCGTCTCCACCGTCGGGAACACCGCCAGCCACAACCCCATCCACCGCGGGATCACGTGCTCGAGCGAGGGGATGGGCGTGGTGGAGAGCCAGTGCGCGAGTTGCATCTCCTGCGCCTGCTCCCCCACCATCACCAGCAGCACCACTCCGAGCAGCACGCCGGTGAGCACGAGCATCCGCTTGTACGGCAGGCGGTGGTGCGCCACGAAGGTGAGCACCGCCACCACGGACGCGAGCAGCAGGCCGAGCATCACCCCATGCAGCACGGGGGTGCCGCCGAGCTTCATCCGGTAGCTCTGGAGGAAGAGCACCACCTCCACCCCCTCGCGGTAGAGCGAGGTGAAGCCGAGCAGCGCGAAGCCCCACAGCACCCGCGCGCGCGAGGCCTCGCGCGCGGTGGCGCTGCGGAGCAGGTCGCGCTTGCGCCGGTTGTGCATCCCGATCCAGCCGGACCAGTACACCTTGTGGAAGAACCAGTTCATCACCACGAGGAGCACGATGATCGCCAGCAGGCCGGTCGCCGCCTGCACGTGGAGCGCGGGGATGCTCTCGGTGAGGCTGTCCACCACGCCCACGGCGATGCGCCAGGTGACGAGCGTCGCGGCGAACGCCGCGGCGGCGCCGAGCGCGATGGGGCGGCGGTAGCCGCTCGTCCCCCCCACCATGCTCGCGGTCACCGCCGCGAGCACGAGGATGCACTCGAGCCCCTCGCGGAACACGAGCACGCCGATGTCGAGCACGGCGGCCCTGGCGCCCGTTCCCGCCGCGGTGGGATCGGGATTGCTCCCCACGACGACGGCGATGGCGACGATCCCCGCCACCGCGAGGAGCGCGGCCGCGACGAGCGCCCACCGCCTGACGAGCGGCGCGCGCCCGTTCGCGCGCGGCGCTGGCGCCGCGATCCCCGCGCCGGCTCCGGCGCGAGCGCGCCGCCTCCGCTCCGCGCCGGACCGTGTCCTGATGCGCACGGCGTGGCTCACACGTCCCCCCACCACCGCGGCAGGTGGTGCGGGCTGGTGACGGGATCGTGTTTCCTGAGACTCCTTCTCATCGGCGCGGGAAAAGGCATCGACGTTAAAGCCGATAAAAATTGTCGGGATTATAGGCACGGGATCGGGTGAAGAAACAGTCTCTTCGCCCCGTGCAGCCGATCCGGCTCCCACCTTCGAGCCGGTCGAGAACGACTATCAGCTATCGCGACCACAGCGAATCTATCGCCGGGGAATTTTCCCGACAAGACGTGTCGGATTCATGACCCCGCCCCTCCCACCCCTTCACCCACGCGCCCCGAACACCAGCCCCTACCGCTCCCGCCCCACCGCCGTCACCACCGCGCCGAGCACGCACACCACCCCCGCCGTCACCGCCATCGCGAACGCGTAGCTCGTGTGCTGCGCGTACACCGCCTCGATCGATGCGCTCGTCCCAGCGATCAGCACGCCGCACTGGTACGCGAACCCCGGGAGGAAGCCGCGCACGGAATCGGGGGAGAGCTCGGTGATGTGCGCGGGGATCACCCCCCACGCCCCCTGCACCGCGAACTGCATCGCGAACGCGCCCACGAACAGCAGCGGGACGCTCGGCGCGTACGCCCAGAGCGGGATCAACGCCACCGCGCACACGAGCGCGATCACGATCGCGCGCCGCCGCCCGATGCGGTCGGACCAGTGCCCCACCACGATCCCGCCCACGATCGCGCCCACCATCGACACCGCCGTCACCACCGCGCGCATCTCCGGGCCGAACTTCCACCCGCGCTGGAGGAAGGTCGGATACATGTCCTGCGTGCCGTGCGAGACGAAGTTCATCATCGTCATCAGCAGCACGAGGTACAGGAACAGCTTCCAGTGCGACACGATCTCACGCCCGAGATCGCGCCAGTTGTGGTGGCGCGTCCGCTCCCACACCTCCGACTCCTTCACCCGGTAGCGGACGAACAGCGCCAGCAGCGCGGGGAGGCCGCCGATGAAGAATAGCGGACGCCACCCCCACCGCGGGAAGACGAAGAAGTACGCGAGCGCCGCGAGCAGGTAGCCCGCCGCGTATCCCTCCTGCAACAGCCCGGAGAGGATGCCGCGCTTCCCCGACGGCGCCTTCTCCATCGCGAGCGAAGCGCCCACCCCCCACTCCCCGCCCATTCCGATCCCGAACAGCGCGCGCAGCACGAGGAAGGTGGCGTAGCTCGGCGCGAGCCCGGTGAGCACCTCCACCACCGAGTAGAACACCAGGTCGATCATCAGCGGGATCCGCCGTCCGTACCGGTCGGCGAGCAGCCCGAAGATGAACGCCCCCACGGGGCGGAAGGCGAGCGTGAGCGTGAGCGAGAGTGCGATCGCCGCGTCGCTCTTGTGGAACTCCTGCGCGATCGCGGTGAGCGTCATCACCACGAGAAAGAAGTCGAACGCGTCGAGCATCCAGCCGAGGAATCCGGCCAGCACCGCCGCGCGATGGTCCCGCTCCCCCGCGGCGTGCGCCGGCACCGGCGCGCCGCGCTCCCCGCTCACCCGTACCGTCTGCTCCATTGGGCTCCTCTCGCGTCTCCTCCCCCGCGCCGCGGCGGCGGGGTGGAGCGCATCTCCGGTTCCTGGTGTATGCTTTCCCTAGGATGTAGCATGGAACGGATCAGCCGGCCAGACTCCAGCGCCCCCACCTCCAGGGGCGGGGGACACACGCCCACCGACCGTCAGGAGCAGGACATGCGTCTCGGGCTCACTTGGTTCGGAATCCTCGCCGCGCTCGGCCTCGGCGCCGGCGCCCTCTCCGCCCAGGCCGCGGGGAACGGCCAGTTCGCGTACGCGACGGGGCGGCAGCGCTACAAGGTGACCACCACCGTCCATCGCGAGCAGATGCAGGGCGGTGGGCGCGCGCCGTTCGAGTTCGACGTCACCACCACGCAGCTCATCACCGTCGATCTCGCGCCGCAGTCGCGCGACACGCTCCGCCTCACGATCACCGTGGACTCGGTGGACGTGAGCTCCGATCTCGCGGCGCCGCAGCCGAACCTGAAGCGGCTGTTCGGGAAGAAGGTGATGGGGCTCGTGTCGCCGCAGGGGAAGATCTACTCCTTCGATCCCGCGCCAGCGGACAGCGGCGACAAGGACACGAGGGACCTGTACAACGCCTTCCGCCGCTTCCTCGTGAGCTTCCCCCCGCAGCCGCTCGCGGTGGGGACGAGCTGGGTGGACACCACGCTGGAGAACGTGACCCGCAACGGCTTCGCCATCAAGGCGGCGGCGGTCACCGCGAACCGCCTCGCCGGAGACACCACGGTGAACGGCGAGCACGCGTGGCGCATCGAGCGGCGCGCGCACGTCACGCAGTCCGGCGAGGCGAAGGAGGCCGGCAAGGCGATCCACCTCGTCGGCGAGGGGACGGTGACGGGCGTGCACCTGGTGAGCCAGCACGGCGTCTACCTCGGCTCCAAGTCCACCCAGCGGTTCGACATCACCATGAGCATGGAAGGCTCGGAGACCGCGCCGATCAGCCAGGTGATCACGTCGCGGGTGGAGCGACTGCCGAACGCGAAGAGCTGAATGCGCGCGTCGGCGCGGGCGATCCGATCGCCCGCGCCCGACGCGCGCGTCACCCGTGCGCCTCGTGCGCCGGCACGTCATCGAGGCTCGAGTACACCGTCCTTCCCGGCTTGCGCTCGATGACGCTGAACGATCCGTCCGTCTCGAGCACCACCGCCTCCACCTCCTCCAGCGCGGCGAGCCCCTTCAGCCGCACGGCGGAGCGCAGCTCCTCGTCCGTCACCCGCTCGCGCCGCATCGCCGCGCGCAGGCACTGTCCGCGGTGCACCAGCAGCGCCGGCTCGCCGTTGATGATCCGCTCGGCGCGATCGGAGGTGGTGGTGAGCCACGACACCATCCACTGCGCGGCGACGAGCGTGCCGAACGCGACGAGCCCCACGGCCAGCGTGATGTCCGTGGAGAGGATCGTGTCGGCGAGGATGGAGCCGAGGGCCACGATGAACACGAAGTCGAACACGTTCATCTTGGCGAGCGTCCGCTTGCGAGAGACGCGCAGCAGCACCACCATGGCCGCGTAGGCGATCAGCGACAGCACGAGCGTCCGCACCAGCTCGCCCCAGCCGTTGAAGAAGATCGGCGGCGTGTTCCGCATCGATGGCCCTCCGTGGGCAGCTTCGGCCTGCGCGACGCGTGCCAGGCATCACCGTGCCCACGGCGATGCCGCGTGCACCGGGCGCGCATCGACGATCGATGCACGCCTCTTGCGGCCCCCCGCGGTTCACTCGAGCCGCACGGGAGAGCCATGGACACGAAGGGAGAGAAGAGCCGCCAGGAGCGGAAGCCGCAGCAGGAGGAGAAGCATCCACCGGAGTGGGAGCGCGACCTGGATCCGCACCACATGGCGGGGCAGAACTACGGCGGCACGTTCGAGGAGCGCGAGCGACCGATCGAGACGGCGTACGAGCTCAAGGGAATCCACCGCGCGCTCGCCGACATGCACGACGACGAGCTGAAGCAGATCCCGATCCTGCGCGAAGGCACGCGCCTCCAGCAGGGCGCCACCTACATCGACCTCACCGAGCACCCGCCGCACGAGCTGAAGCCGAACGGCGGCGTGGAGGTGGAGCGGGGGCACTTCTACGTGCCCAAGGATAGGGTGCCGTACTGGATCTGGAACAAGCTCATTGGGGAGGAGAAGACGTAGGGGGATTGTAGGACCTAGTGGCTAGACCACC
>DASTSH010000262.1:0-6045 GCA_035760785.1 Gemmatimonadaceae bacterium
CGAGAGTAGGTTCGGATGTAGGGAGAGTTCACCTACAGCCGAGCCTACACGCGCCGTACCTCCCTCCTCTCTCCGTCAGTTACCCACACGCCACACGCGTTCCATGGTGGTCCAGCGACCGGGTCCCATTATTTTCCTATCATGGCGTTCATCTCCTTGCACGGCCACCATTCACTCCGCACCCGGCTGCGCGATGCGGTGGCGCGCGGGGCGCTCCCGGGGAGCCTCCTGCTGCATGGGCCGCGTGGCGTCGGGAAGCAGCGGCTGGCGCTGTGGCTCGGACAGCTGCTGCTGTGCACCGGCGCCGGGGAGCGGCCGTGCGGCGAGTGCGCGAGCTGCCGTTACGTGGCCACCATGGCGCACCCGGACCTGCGCTGGTTCTTCCCGCGCCCACGCCTGGGCGATGCCGATGCGTCGGCGGAGGAGGTGCTCGACGACTACGCCGACGCCATCGCCGAGCGTGTGAAGCACGGGGGACTCTATGCGGCGCCGAGCGGCACCGAGGCGATCTTCGTGGCCACGGTCCGCGCGCTCGTGCAGCTCGCCGCGCGCACTCCCTCGCTCGCCAGCCGCAAGGTGTTCGTGGTGGGCGATGCGGAGCGCATGGTCCCGCAGGAGGGCGCGGACGCGGCGGCGAACGCCTTCCTCAAGCTCCTCGAGGAGCCGCCGGCGGACACCACGATCATCGTCACGTCGAGCGAGCCGGGGGCGCTGCTCCCCACGATCAGATCGCGCGTGGTGGCGATCCGCGTCCCCCCGCTCCCCGACGCCGACATGCGCGAGCTGCTCGGCGAGCCCGCGGTGCAGACCGCGCTCGACGAGGGGGGCGTGGTGCGGGCGATCGAGGAGCGAGTGCGCCTCGCTGGAGGAGCGCTCGGCACGCTCCTCGGTGCATCCTCCGAAGGGGAGGCGTTCACCGCGGCCAAGTCGCTCCTCGCCGCCGCCACCGCCGAGCGCGCGGACCGCGTCCGCGTCGTGTTCGCGCTCGGCGGCTCCAAGGCGCGCGGCTTCTTCTCCGAGGTGCTCGATGCGCTCACCGTGCTGCTGCACCAGCGGGCCCGCGCGGCGGTGACGGCCGGCGACCGGCGAGGCGCCATCGGCGCCAGCCGCGCGATCGACGCCGTGGAGGAGGCCAAGCTGCGCGCGGGAGGGAACGTCAGCCCACAACTGCTGGGCGCCGCGCTCGTGCGGCGGCTCGCGGAGCATCTCGCATGACCGATCTCAGTCACGTCGGCCCCGACGGCCAGGCACGAATGGTGGACGTGTCGAGCAAGCGCATCACCGACCGTGTCGCACGTGCAGAGGGGGTGATACGAATGAAACCCGAGACTTTGGGGGCCATTCGGGCCAACACCCTCGCGAAAGGAGACGTGGTGAGCACGGCAAGAATTGCCGGGGTGCTGGCGGCGAAGCGTACGGCGGAGTTAATTCCGCTCTGCCACCCGCTGCCGCTCACGGACGTGCAGGTGGACATCACTCCGGACGACGCGCTCCCCGGCCTGCGATGCGAGGCCACGGTGAAGACCACTGGACGCACCGGAGTCGAGATGGAGGCGATAACGGCGGTCGCCGTGAGCCTCGTCACGGTCTACGACATGGCCAAAGCGGTAGACAAGGGCATGTCCATCACTGACATCCGTTTACTGGAAAAATCCGGGGGACGTACCGGGCACTGGAAGCGCGAGTAGTTCGGCACGACGGTTGCTCTGCCGATTGCGGCAGCGGGGCGATGCAAAGCCCCGTTCGTGTGTTCGGTACCCTTCTCAGGGGGCTCTTTTGAGGAACCCAAAGCAGAGTTACGCCCATCGGGGAGACCGCATCAGGCGCAACGATCGCATCAAGAAGGTACTGCTCGTGATCGGTCTCATCATCGCGGTCGCGCTATTCCCACGGCAGCAGCCGAAGGACGCGGAGGCGTCATCCTCGTCCTCGTTCACCTTCGGCCTCTCCAGCCAGTCGCGGCGGCTCCGCGCCGAACTGGATGCCACCAAGGGAGAGCTCGCGCTGGCCAACGCCAGGCTCGAGCGCGCGAACTCGATCATCAAGTACTCGTCGAAGTACAAGGTGGGCGCGGACCTCGCTACTTCGATCTACGACATCTCCATGGCCGAGGGGATCGAGCCGGGTCTCGCCTTCCGCCTCGTGCGCGTGGAGAGCGAGTTCAACCCGCGCGCCACGAGCCCCGTGGGGGCCGTCGGGCTCACGCAGCTCATGCCGTCCACCGCGCGCTACTTCGACAAGAACGTCACGCGCGAGCAGTTGTACGAGCCGCGCACGAACCTCCGCATCGGCTTCCGCTATCTCCGCACGCTGATCCGGGAGTACCACGGCGACGTGAAGCTCGCCCTGCTGGTCTACAACCGTGGCCCGGTGGCGGTGGAGACGCTTCGCTCGCTGGGGATCGACCCGCGCAACGGCTACGAGACGGCGGTGATGGGCGGCTACAAGGGGACCGGCGTCGTGGAGTGAGGCGACGGCTCCGCCGGACCTGATGCACGAGGGGGAGCGCACCGGTGCGCTCCCCCTCGTGCATCATCCGCCCCCGGGCCTCGCCTCCGCGCCGCTCGCTATCCGCGCACCACCAGCTTCTGTCCGGCGCGCACCATGTCGCCGTCCAGATCGTTCAGCTTCTTCAGCGCCTTCACCGTGGTGTCGTACTTCCGCGCGATGGACGTCAGCGACTCGCCGCGCTTCACCACGTGGATCTTCCCTCCCGTGGCCCTGCCGCGCGACGCCGTGGAGCGATGACTCGAGCGCGACGCGCTCGCCCGAGCGCGCGATCCCCGCACGATGATCACCTGTCCGGGATAGATCACGGTCTTCTTCAGCCCGTTCAGCCGCTTCAGCGACGCCACGGTGGTGTGGTAGCGCTCGGCGATCAGACCGAGCGACTCGCCGCGCTTCACGACGTGCGACGCGACGCGCGAGCCCGACGACCCGTAGCGCTCGATGCTCGGATCGGGGACGTCGAGCGCCGCCGCGACCACCGCGTGCGAGGGGAAGCGCACCGCCTCCCCCGCCGGCAGGCGCCCACGCCGGTTCGGGTGCAGCTCGGGATTGTACCAGCGCAGCTCCTTCACCGAGATCCCCGCGCGCCGCGCGAGGGACATCAGCGTCTCCCCCTTCCGCGTCTTCGCGAGCGTGTAGGCGGTGCGGACGTCCTTGGGGAGCGCCGCGAACGCGGAGTCGAACCCCTCGGCGGCGCCCGACGGCACGTGCACCGTGTACGAGCCGTGCGGGGGCGTCACGCCGCGCAGGATCCCGGGATTGAGCGTCATGATCCGCGACACCTCCACGTGCGCGGCGGCGGCCACCGCCGCCAGCGGCGTGGCGGGCCCCACGCGCACAGTGTCGTACACGAGCGCCGAGTCGGGGGTGATGTCGAAGCCGTAGCGCTTCGGGTCCTTCGCCACGAGCGCCGCCGCGATCAGCCGCGGCACGTAGTCCTTGGTCTCGGCGCGGAGATAGTCCTTCTCCGCGAGCGCGAAGAACGCCTGGTCGCCGGTCTGCCCTTCCAGGTCATCGGCGTAGCGCGTGAGCCCGCGCGAGATCCGCCCCGGGCCGCCGTTGTACGCGGCCGCCGCGAGGAAGAGCGACCCGAACTGGTCCTCGAGATACCCCAGGAACTTGATCGCCCCCTCGGTGGAGCGCACCGGATCGCGGCGCTCGTCCACCCACCAGTCCACGCGAAGCCCCACGTCGCGCGCCGTGCTCGTCATGAGCTGCCAGATCCCCACCGCCGCCGCGCTCGAGTAGGCGTGGGGGTCGTATCCGCTCTCGATGAGCGCGAGATAGGTGAGGTCCTCGGGGAGTCCGGCCGCGTGCAGCTTGGCGCGGATCATCGGCTCGTACCGCCCGCCGCGCTCGAGCCAGGACGCGAACCGGTCGTGGGCGGCGTGCTGGTAGCGATCGATGAAGAACGCCACGCGCGACTGCGTCTCGTACGAGCGCACATCGATGTCCCACGTGGGCGCTTCCGGCTCCGCCGCCTCGGCCGCCGAATCCGCGGAAGACGCGCCCACGCTGTCGCCGAAGATCTTCACCGCTTCCCCGGTCACGTCCCGCTTCGGCGCGTCGCTCGTGTCGGCGGCCGCCGCCGTGTCCGCGCCCCGCGCGGCCAGCGTCGCGGTGTCGGGGCTCGCGCCTGGTGTGCTCACCGGTACCGGCGCCGTGGCCGGACGCGGCGAGTGGCACGCGAGGGCGAGAACGAGCGTGACGGGGAGGAAGCGGGATTCGATTCGGGGCATCGGTACGCGGGTGGGAGAAACGGAGAAACGGTGCGGCCTACCTCGTGGCGATGAAGTTCCCGAGCACGCGATTGGTGGCGCTGAGCACCGCGACCACCGCGCCGCGGACGGGATCATCCTCCACGAGCACCGCGCCGAGCAGGCGGCGCGGTCCCTCCCGGCGGTTCGTCACCGACACGATGACCACGGTGGCATCGAACGCCCGGATGGACTTCACGCCGATCAGCTCGAAGCCGAGCGCTCCCTCGGCGAACGACTCGATGGCGCGCAACGCCGCCTCGGCGGCCACGCGCAGGTCCACCGTGGGCGACGACTGGCCGCTCACGGTGGTCCGGAACTTCTGCCCTTCCAGCCATTCCAGCTCCACCTCCGCCGAGCATCGTCCATCCGGGGTACGCCGGAACACGAAGTCGGTGAAACGGAGGCGCTCCCGTCGGCCCGCGACGGGAAGGGCTGCCTGGCTGCTCTCGCTTTCGCTCTGCGGCATATGGCGGGCGGATGGGGTTCTCGCAAAGTGAACAGCGTGCCGGCTTTACGCAACACGATCCGCGGGCGCGAACGCAACCACGCCTTCCGCTCCCGTGCGGCGCACCCGATATTCGCGCGCATGCATGCCTTCCTCCTTCTCCTCGCTCTCGCCGTCCCACAGCAGGGCGACGACTCGCTCGGCGCGCACATCCGCGAGCGCATCGCGCAGGTGCCTGGCGCCGACGTCGCCGTGGCGTTCCACCGGCTCGGCCACGACGCCGACACGCTCTACATCCAGGCCGACAGCAGCTTCCACGCCGCGAGCACGATGAAGGTGCCGGTGATGATCGAGCTGTTCCGGCAGGTGGACGCGCGCGGGCTCTCGCTCGACCAGCGCATCCTGCTCGTGAACCAGTTCGGCTCCATCGCCGACGGCTCGCCGTTCGCCGCCGATCCGAAGGACGACTCCGACAGCTCGCTCTACGAGCGGGTGGGCGAGCGGGTGAGCGTGGGGGAGCTCATGCGCCACATGATCGACCGGTCGAGCAACCTCGCCACGAACGCGCTCATCGCGCTCGTGGGCGCCGACCGCACCACGAGCGCGATGCGATCGCTCGGCGCCATGCGCATCCGCGTGCTGCGCGGGGTGGAGGACCAGAAGGCGTACGAGCGCGGCATGAACAACACCACCACGGCGCGCGACCTCGCCATCATCCTCGACGCGATCCAGGAGAACCGCGCCGCCTCTCCCGCGAGCTGCGCGCGCATGCGCGACATCCTCCTCCACCAGCAGTTCAACGACGAGATCCCCGCGGGGCTCCCGCCGGGCACGCCGGTGGCGCACAAGACGGGACAGATCACGGCGCATCTGCACGACGCGGCGATCGTCTATCCGCGCGGGGGCGATCCGTACGTGCTCGTGATCCTCACGCGAGGGATCCCTGACGAGACGGTGGCGCGTGCGCTCATGCGGGACATCTCGCGCATGGTCTACGCGCACGCGATGGGAGGTAGGGCGTAGCTGGCGCGTGTGTGATCCTCGCGCGGGACCCGGGGCGCGGGACCCGGGGCGCGGGACCCGGGGCGCGGGGCGCGGGGGCGGGGCGCGGGGGCGGGGCCGTGGTGGGCTCCTGGTCCTGGCGTGACGCGGGGGTGTGGCTCTGGCGGCGACGCGCTTACACGCTGCGAGCCTCCCCGGGCGCCAGAGCGTTCGCCCCGCCGGGTCGGCATCTCCCGTCGGCGCCCGGGGAGTCTCTTGCTACCGCGCGGACGCCGCCGTCGCCACACCCCCGCGCCCCGCCCCGACGCTCCGCAACGGCCGCTCGGGCCA